>JAAUQA010000010.1 GCA_012032855.1 Candidatus Competibacteraceae bacterium | reverse complement strand
ACATTACACATGCGCAACAAACGCCGCGCACCGTTTGTCAGAATCACTAAACCCTAAACCGAAACTCGCTATGCCAAACGCTGATCCCACCCAACGCCGCCTTGGCAAAATCATGATTTTGTCGCCTGGCTGTTGGTGCTGGGATTGTTGACGCTATTTTTCAATCGGTGGCTGGACAGTCAAAACAATCCTAACCGTCAGCTGAATTCCTATGTCACAGCGGATGGAGTTCCGGAAGTGGTGCTTGGACGCGACCGGGTCGGTCATTATGTAGCTCCCGGTTTGATCAACGGGCAACCGGTGCGTTTTCTGGTTGATACGGGCGCGACCGGGTCAGTATCCCGGCGCATCTGGCAGATCGGCTGGGGTTGCAACAGGGCGCGCCATTACGTTCGCTGACTGCTAACGGCCCGATTACGGTTTACGCGACCGTCGTGCGCAAAATGTCGCTCGGTGAAATCGTTTTGTACGGCGTGCCCGCCGATCTCAATCCTTACATGGAAGAAGAGATCGTATTGTTGGGAATGAGTTTTATGAAAAATCTAGAGCTGATTCAAAAAGACGGCACGCTGACGCTGCGTCAGCATTGACCGTGCTATATCTCCACACCGACTGGCGCTTCCAGCGGAAGCTGCGCAAATTGCTCACGAATCACTTCAGCCAGAATTGCTAAACCGCGTTCCATTTGTTCGGGCGTTGCGTGACTGAAATTTAGCCGCATAAAACACCCGCAGTTCGGTTTGGCGAAAAACGGTTCACCAGGCATGAAAGCCACATTGCGTTCCAGGGATTTGACCAGTAGCGCACGCGTATCGCAATCCCGCGTGAGGCGAATCCAAAAAAACAATCCTCCGTGGGGAGTCTCCCAGTAAGCGATGTCATGAAAATATTTCTCCAAGCTGGCCTGCATCGCATCGCGGCGTTCCCGGTAATAATTGCACAACTGCTCCATGTGCTGCCGGTAGTCGGGTGAATTCAAAAATCGAGCACTCCACCACTGGCCGATACGATTGGTGTGCAGATCGGTGCATTGCTTGATCCGCACCAGATAGGGATACACGTTTTCCGAAGCGGCGATATAGCCGATACGCAAACCCGGCAGGCCGGTTTTGGAAAAGGTGCCCAGCATGATCCAGGTGTTGTTCCGCATTCGAGCACACAGTGGATCACGATCCACCGTCTCGTAGGCCAGCTCTCGATACGGCTCATCTTCTACCAGCGGCGTTCCGGTTTGTTCCAGCACCTCAGCGACTTCTGCGCGAATTGTTTCCGAGTAGCACACCCCAGACGGGTTCTGAAAGGTGGGTATCAGATAGATAAACGCCGGCTTGTTGGTTTGAATCAGTTGGCGCAACAGTCCGGGGTCTACACCATCACTGTTTAACGGTAATTCTTCGAAGTGAGCACCGAACAACCGGAATGCCTGGATGGCTGCTAGATAGCTGGGGGCTTCCAACGCTACCGGAGTGCCCTTGTCGATGAACAGCTTGGCGACCAAATCGATACCTTGTTGGGAACCGGAGGTGATGACGACGTGTTCCGGTTTACAGCATAGCCCCCGTTCTTGTAAATGTTGGGCGATACCGGCGCGCAATTCGATTTCACCTTCGGTCGCGCCGTATTGGCGCAATTCAGCGGGGACATCGGTAAGGTTCAGGTCCGGCATGGCATCACGTGCTGGCAAGCCTCCGGCAAATGAGATTACTTCCGGTTTTTGGGTGAGCGCTAAAATTTCTCGGATCAGGGAACTGGTCAGACGATCGATACGTTCGGAAAACATGAGTTACACCGTTGGTTGGAACTGGTGTTGGGGATTATCTTGTAAAGATAGCATGTCCCTATCTGCATCCCAATGAGTGTGGAGAAAATTTAGTATGGCATAGCAAGACTTGACCCCTTTATATTTGACCCCTTTATATGCTTTATGACTCTCTAGGGTTTAGCTGTGAGGTGTTTCCCTTATGATCCGCTAGTGGTTATCATGGGCGCGCTGGATATTCTTTGTTCTTTATAAAGGGATTTTTCAAACCATCATCGCCTATATGACCGCGCATAAACAACGGGGCATGTAGCTGACGATGCTCGCCGTAGCCTGCATATCGTGCTTGGCTACATCTTCGATTAAAGAATCATCTTAAATGCCATTGTCTGGACGTGGACACAAACACTCTATCGCTAGGCATATGACTAGATTCTTATCGTCTCTCTAAGTCTTCAACCAAGAGGATGCTTTGCTTATGAGCAACGGCACTATCTCTGATCCCTATGTCACCGACTACGAGGTTGGCCAAGATAATCTCAAGGTCTTTGGGATGGATATGCACAATCCGGTGTTTTTCTTGAGTGCAGTCTTAATCTTGACCTTTGTTATCGGTACTCTGTTGTTTCCGCAGGATGCCAAGACCCTTTTGGAAGGAGCCCGAACTTGGTCTATTGAGCACTTCGATTGGCTGTTCAGTTGGGCTGCCAACCTGTTCGTTATCTTCTGCATTGCGCTGATTCTGCTACCGGTAGGCCGTATCCGGATCGGCGGCGAGGATGCTGAGCCCGACTTCTCGATCCTGTCATGGTTCGCGATGTTGTTCGCTGCGGGCATGGGAATCGGCCTCATGTTCTGGAGCGTCGCTGAGCCGGTGGCGTATTTCACCGATTGGTACGGTACCCCGCTTAACGTCCCGCCGAATACCCCGGAGGCGGCTACCGCTGCGATGGGAGCGACTATGTTTCACTGGGGACTGCATCCCTGGGCTATTTATGCGGTAGTGGGGCTATCTTTAGCCTTCTTTGCTTTCAATAAGGGTATGCCGCTCACTATCCGCTCAGCATTCTATCCACTGTTGGGTGAACGTTGCTGGGGTTGGGCAGGTCATGTCATTGATCTTTTGGCTGTTTTGGCGACGATCTTCGGTCTCGCCACCTCATTGGGCCTCGGTGCACAACAAGCTGCCGGCGGATTGAGCTTTCTGTTCGGTATCCCTAACAGCCTTAATGTACAAATCGCGATCATTGTGGGCGTGACCAGTGTGGCGATCTTCTCCGTGGTTCGAGGAATCGACGGGGGAGTCAAGCTACTCAGCAACATCAACATGGGATTTGCGGCTCTGTTGTTGATATTCGTCTCGTACTCGGTCAGGGGTTGGGTTTATTTAGCGGCATTGCCACCACCACTGCAGCCTATCTTGAGTACTTATTGCCGCTCTCCAGTTCTTATGGTCGTGACGATTCGAGCTGGTACCACGGCTGGACCATTTTCTATTGGGCTTGGTGGATTTCTTGGTCACCCTTCGTCGGGATGTTTATTGCCCGTATCTCCAAAGGCCGTACCGTGCGGCAGTTCGTAACCGCCGTGTTGTTGGTGCCCACTTTGGTCACCATCGTCTGGATGACTGCCTTCGGTAGCACCGGTCTTGATCAGGCTCGCGATGGGGTAGGCCAATTGGCTAACGGAATATCCGACGTTTCGCTCGCCATGTTCCAAATGTTGGAGAACCTCCCATTGACCCAATTGACTTCCTTTTTAGGAATCGTTTTAGTGTTAGTGTTTTTCATTACCTCTTCAGACTCAGGTTCGTTGGTGATTGACAGTATCACCGCTGGCGGAAAAGTCGATGCGCCTGTTCCCCAACGCATTTTCTGGGCGGCTACCGAAGGAGTGATTGCCGGTACGTTGCTGTTCGGCGGTGGCGCAGAGGCGCTCAAAGCCTTACAGGCCGGTGCAATCACGGTGGGTTTGCCCTTCACTTTAGTGCTGCTATTAATGTGCTTTAGTCTCTACAGGGGATTGTCGGCGGAACGTCAGCTATTGATGACAGCCCGGGCCATTTGAGTGTGAATGAGCAGATTATCCGGCAGCCAAGCCGTTAAAGACTCTACACTGTGAGTCAAAGCTCGGTTGATAGGGCTGTGCCCCGGCAAGATGCGGAGGCAGCCCTATCATTTTTCGGACATAAGCAGTCGACAATCATTGAGCGCCGCCCCAGGCCACAGGCTGCATAACCTACCTGATCATACCTCCCGCAACGCAACCCCCCTATAGCTGTCTGGATTTCATATTGAGTGAATTCCTAATCATGTCATTCTATGTGCTAATTTTTTGGCGCTGCTTGTTACTCGGAATTTTGCGGTTAAGGAGGCACCTTGATTTCGTTTCCGTTCCTGTCATTGTTGCTGGGGGCAGCGATTTTGCTCATCGGCAACGGCTTACAAGGGGTGTTAATACCCGTGCGAGCCAGTTTAGAGAATTTCTCGACCGGCACCATCGGCTTAATCGCTACAGCCTATTCCGTTGGGTTTGTGTTTAGTTGCTATCTGACGCCGCATATCGTCAAACGAGTGGGGCACATCCGCACCTTTGCGGTGCTGGCCGCTATCGCCGCCTCGGTAGTGCTGTGTTTGGTGTTGTTGGTCGCGCCGCTGCTGTGGATTGGCTTACGCGTCGTTAGCGGATTCTGCTTGGCCGGCCTATTCATGGTGGTAGAAAGCTGGCTCAATGAGCAATCGACTAATATCAACCGGGGCCGAATATTCTCGGTGTATATGATCATTAATTTGTCCGCTGTGACCGCCGGACAAATGCTGTTGCCAACCGCCGATCCAGGCAACTTCACTTTGTTTGCCGTGACCTGCATTGCTATTACTCTGGCGCTGGTACCAATCGGTTTGAGCAAATCCGCCGCACCGGCGCCTTTGAAACAAGTGCGCCTCAGAGTGGGTTATCTGTACAGCGTTTCCCCAGTCGGGGTGCTCGGTAGTTTTTTCGTCGGTGCTGCCAATGGAGCCTATTTGGGGTTAGGTCCGCTGTATGCGCAAGCAGCCGGGCTGTCGATTACTGGGATCGCTTTATTTATGAGTGCGGCCATGCTGGGTGGAGCTATTGCTCAGTTTCCATTAGGTAAGCTGTCGGACCATCTGGATCGTCGTTGGGTGATCACCGCTGTCTGCATGGCTGCCAGCGTTGTCGGAACCGCCCTGGCTGCGGCCGGAGGATTGCCTGAGATGCCGTTAGAGATGTTACAAAACCTGACCCCAGCAGTTTTGATTGGAGTGGCCGGTATCTTCGGGTGTTTTACGTTTACCCTCTATTCGTTATGTGTTGCCCATACCAATGATCATGTAAACGCAGAGGAATTCGTCGAAGCCAGTGGCGGATTGCTCCTGACTTACGGTGTTGGTGCGAGCATAGGGCCGCTTTTGGCGGCCTGGGTCATGCAGACTCTAGCTGTTGGCGGACTGTTTGCCTTCACGGCAGTGGTTCATCTGTTGTTTGGTTTTTTCACGTTATATCGCATTGCCCGTCGTGCCCGCGTATCTGAGGAGGAACGTGCTCCTTTTGTACAATCCAGTTCGAACCGCACGACCCCCGCTATTGCTGCGCTTGATCCTCGGGCATTCGAAGATGCGTCGCCGCCGCCTGAGCAGGAACCAGCCAAGGCTTGATTTACGTTCCGGTTGTGACGCAATACATTGCAGGTTATGTAATTGCTGATATACCAAAGTCCGACCGGTAAGTAGTATTTAATTCGCATCATCGGTCCTAAACGCTATAGTTCGATATTCCGAGGCGACGTTTCCAGCAGGTGTTATAGAACAGTAACGGGCGGAATGCGGCCTACATCAATCCAAAGGAGAACCCATTGACCTACAATAATATTTTATTTGAAACCGTAGAGCCCGGCATACTTATGCTGACCATTAACCGGCCCCAATCACTCAACGCGCTGAACAGCCAGACACTGGAAGAGATCAAATCGGCCGTCAAGCAAATACGCGCGCATCCGGAAGCGCGCATACTCATGATAACGGGTGCGGGGGACAAATCCTTCGTGGCTGGAGCCGACATCAAAGAAATGCAGAACTTCACTGCTGTCGAGGCGCAAGAGTTTTCCCGCAAAGGCATGGGGCTATTCCGGTCATTGGAAAAACTGCCTATTCCGGTGGTGGCTATCGTTAACGGCTTTTGCTTGGGCGGCGGATGCGAACTGGCTATGAGTTGCGATTGGATTCTAGCCAGCGATACTGCTGTGTTCGGGCAACCTGAAGTCAACTTGGGTGTCACCCCCGGGTTCGGCGGCAGTCAACGGCTGTCTCGCTTGGTGGGTCGTGCAGCGGCGTTGGAATTATTGATCACCGGCCGGATGGTGAAAGTCAGTGAAGCTCGTTCCATCGGTCTAGTCAATCACGTGTATCCTGCCGCATCGTTGATGGATAAAGCGCTTGAAATGGCCCGTACTATTGCGGCCAAAGGACCGATCGGTGTGCGCCTGATTAAAGAGTCGGTACAGCGGGGTCAGGATCTTGATCTCAGCAACGCGTGTGTGCTGGAACGCCAGATGTTCGGGGTTTGCTTCTCGACTGCGGATCAAAAAGAAGGTATGACGGCTTTCTTAGAAAAACGCGAAGGCGTGTTCAAAAACTGTTGATTTCTACCTAGAACGTGACCCTTATACCGGCCTCTGCCGTCAGAGGCCGAATTCTCGGTGATGAGCCACAGTCTCTGCTTAGCCTTTCACACGACGCAACACACTGCTTCTAAAGCGTTCCGCTTGACTTGAGTCCGGTAAATCTCGGCTCAGCCTATCAATAGCGGTGTTTAGGTCAGTGGCTGTCTGCAAATGTTCTTGACAGACAATGACCGCCATCGGGCCGACAAACTCAGTGAGTTCTTCCTGAAGAATTGACTTTTCCTGTTCCGTAAGCACTGACGCGATTGTCGGCTGGGGCGTAGGTATTTCGGCACTCGCAACCGATGGTTGTGAATCACCGGCACCTTGCGGCTGCAGAAAATCCAGAACCTGTTCGGCAGGTGGCAACTCCGACCGAAAGGTCGGAATAGTCCCCGGCGTGAAACGCAGATGGCCGCCTGTGACTTGGCGCAGAGCCTGCAAGGCATCTTCCCCGCGTTGCTTGTTGAAAAACAGATATACGATATTGCCGTTTTCCAAACTTACTTGCGCCAGTTTGTGATCATCGGTGGTGATAAACGCCATGCCGGTGCTCTGCTCTCGGCATAGTTGTCGCAGTTCGCCAACCAATTGTGCAAATGGAATGCCTTGGGACATGGCATCTTCCCCTATTCCAAAATAATCGTGATTAACTCGTTGCCGGCTTCACTGTTACGACGCTTTTTGCAACCTTTCGACAGCCATCTTAATGCTGACCCCCATCCGTTCAATAGCACGGGCCAGAGCGCCGATCTCGTCACCTCGGTTAGTGCCGATTACGCTTTCGTCCATCTTGCCACGACTTAGATTGTCCGCAGTGGCCGTCAACGAACGAATTGGGTTGGCTAAGCGTTGGGATAACAAAAAGGCCATGATGATTACGATTACCAAGCTGGCGCCCAATAAGATTAGCGCATTGCGCTCCGCTTCGCGCAATGGGGCAAAGGCTTCGGCATAATCCTGTTGCACAATCAAGGTCCAGCCGTTACTGGTTTTTTGTGCATAGGCGACGATTCGTTTATCGGCTTGCTCATAAACCAGCGGTTGTTTTGCCGAATCCGCTGTCTGCAATGCCGGATGATCGCTCATATCCTGCAAGGATTCGGTCAGTTGTTCGGGGCGACCGTGAGCAATGGCCTTGCCGGCTTCGTCCAACAAAATAGCGAAACCTGTTTTCCCCAAGCGGATATTCGCAACTTGTTCGGAGACATCAACCAAGTGCGATGCGGTGGCTATCACTCCCGCTTGGCCTTGCCCGCCCCGTGGAATCGGCGCTGCCAGAATTAACGCGGGTTTCCCGGTAGTCCTGCCCACTAAAACTTGTTGCCCGATGGGTTTACCACTCATCACGTCTTTGAAGTACTGTCGGTCACTGTAGGATGTCGTGGGTTTCCCATCGTTACGACCGATGTTCTGGCCGTTGGGATCAATGGTAAATACGAGATAGGTCCATTCATAGGCCTTGCCGATGGCCTCAAGTATCGGGTTCTGCCGTTCCGCGATCATTGCCGAGATGTCGTCAAGGGCGGCATTTTGCCTTAATACCCGCAAATTCATATCGACCCAGGCATCAATGGTGTTCACGACACCACCGGCGGTGTTGGTCAACTGGCTGTTGATATTAGCCCGCCAATCTTCGCTGGCCTGATAACTGCTGATATACCAAAGTCCGCCTAACGGTATCAGCGCTACAATAATCATGGTCAAAAGGATTTTATAAAATATGTTGAAACCGGATTTGGTCGTTTGTTCTGCCACGTTGTTTCCCCAGAGTGTTCAATGAAAGAACCCGCAGTAAAAAAAAGGCTAGTCAAATTTATACTTTTAGCTATTAAATCTAGCTTTTATGTGACAGAGAATCTACCTTGAACATTGAAAAAGCATTAGGATCGACTTCACCTGAAGCCTCGGTCATCCCCGCACCCCAGAGAGCCCGCCATTCTTATAGATCCTGTTGGTTTTAACGATAGCGATAATGTGTTTTTAAAAGAACTGACCCCATCAGTGACCCCATCCGTTTTTTTGCATGATGCGCGCACTCAACGATGGTTGCACTTTCAGCGTCCGCTGAATGTATATGTAACCGACAACCCGGACGCCGTGATCGACGTCATGCGGGCTGTCGAACAGGAGGTTGATGAGGCGGGGCTTTATGCTGCGGGATTCATCAGCTATGAGGCGGCAACCGGTTTCGATGCTGCGTTGATCACTCGTTCGCCGGGTAGTTTTCCATTGCTTTGGTTCGGTATTTTTAAAGAACCTGAATCGATAACTTTTCCAGTAATGCCGACACTCCATTTGGAAAAGTTTGCATGGCAGGCGTCAAGCTCCGAGCGGGATTATCAAAGGACATTTCGTCGGATCAAACGCTATATCGAAGCCGGCGATACGTATCAGGTTAATTATTCGTTTCGCTTGCAGACGCCGTTCGACGGCGACCCGTGGCCATTGTTCATAAGGATGATTCACGCTCAAGGAGCGGGTTATGGCGCGTTCGTCGACATCGGAACGCATAGCCTCTGCTCAGCTTCCCCGGAATTGTTATTTAGCTTGAATGCCGAAACACTGATTTCCCGCCCGATGAAAGGCACAGTGGAGCGCGGGTTGTGGTCGGCGGAGGATCAATCACACCGGGACTGGTTGGCGCAGTCGGAGAAAAACCGCGCCGAGAATGTAATGATCGTCGATATGGTACGCAATGACATGGGGCGGATCGCCGACACCGGTAGTGTGCAAGTGACGCACTTGTTCGATGTGGAAAAATACCCAACTCTTTGGCAACTCACCAGCTCGGTGCGCTGCACCACTCAACGCAGTGTGACCGATATTCTCGGTGCATTGTTTCCGGCGGCCTCCATTACCGGGGCACCAAAAGCACACACCATGCAGCTTATTGCGGAATTAGAAACCAGCCCCCGGAATATTTACACCGGCACTATCGGCTATCTTGCTCCGAATCGTCGGGCGCAGTTCAACGTGGCGATCAGAACGGTGCTGGTGGATAAAGCCGACCACAGCGCCGAATACGGTGTGGGAGCGGAATTGTCTGGGATTCGCAAGAACGATCTGAGTGGCAAGAGTGTTACGCCAAAGCGAAGGTGCTAGGGCAGCTCGCAACAGACTTCGACGTATTGGAGACCATCCGGTGGACACCCGACGAGGGTTATTTTCTGCTTGACAGACATATAGATAGGCTGGCGGCATCAGCCGATTATTTTCCCGTCCTATCGACGCCGCTACACTTCGAGCCAAACTGGCCACACTGGCCGATACATTACCTTTGCAACCGCATCGAGTCCGTTTATTGTTGCCTAAAGCGAATGAACCGATTGTACAAGCCTATCCGTTTAAACCAAGTTCTCCAACCTACCGAGTCCGGCTAGCCAAACAGTCGATTGACTCGAAAAATCCGTTTCTTTACCACAAAACCACCCACCGAGAGGTCTATGAGCAAGCGCTCGCCGAGTGGCCGGGTTACGACGACGTCGTGCTTTGGAATGAGAATCAAGAGATTACCGAATCCTGCATCGCCAATATCATTGTAGAACTGGACGGTAAGCGTCTGACACCGCCGGTGCGTTGCGGTTTGCTGGCCGGCGTTTATCGTTCCTGGTTGCTCGAACAGGGTCAGATAGTCGAAAGCATTATCACTGTTGACGATTTATCGCGTTGTTCCGGCGTTTATTTGATCAACTCGGTGCGTGGCCTGTGGGAAGTGGTTTTAGATTAACCGCCTTAAATCGTCAACAGCGGTTCCCGCCGACACAGCGGTTTAGTCAACACGATCTGCATAGCGCCTATCGCGCGTTCCATGAATCCTCCCTCGCAATAGCAGAAATAATATTCCCATAAGCGCATAAACTCATCGTTGAAGCCTAGTGCGCGGATTCGATCCCGGTTAGCCAGAAACCGCTCCCGCCAATGTTTGAGCGTGGTGGCGTAGTGTGGACCGATATCTTCCAAATGGAACACCCGCAAATCGGCTGCTTTGGCTAGGGCTTGGCTAATGGCCATGGGTGAGGGCAGGCAACCGCCGGGGAAAATATAGTTTTTGATGAAATCAACCGAGCGTTTGCCGAATTCGTAATCTTGATCGGCCAAGGTAATGGTCTGCAGTACCATCAAACCGTCTTCCTTGAGCAAGCGGCTGCAGGCATTGAAATAGGTCGGAAAGTATTGATGTCCGACTGCTTCAATCATTTCGATGGACACCAGCTTGTCATACTGGCCTTCCAAATCGCGATAATCGCTCAGTAACACGGTGACCCGGTCCGCAACCGGCTTGGCGGACGCGCGCGCTGGCTAAATCGAACTGACGCTTTGGAGATGGTCGTCGTGGTCACTCGACAACCGTAATGTTGCGCGGCATATAACGCAAACCCACCCCAGCCGGTGCCGATTTCCAAGATATGATCGGTAGGTTGCAAGTCCAGCTTGCGGCAGATGCGTTCCAATTTGTGCAAGGAGGCTTCATGCAGATCAGCGTCTGGCCGAGGGAAAATCGCACTGGAATACATCAAGGTTTCGTCCAGAAACAGCTCGTAGAAGTCGTTACCGAGATCGTAGTGGGCGGCGATATTGGCGCGGCTGCCGGAACGGGTATTGCGCCGCAGGGCATGCATTGCACGCAATAGCCATGTCGTGAGTCGGGCTGGCCCGCGCCGCTCTAGGTCGTACAATAAGGTCCAGTTGAGTGAGAAAATACGAACTACCGCAGTTAAATCGTCACAAGACCATTCACCGGCCATATATCCTTCAGCTGCACCGGTACCGCCACTAAACACCAGACGCTGATACGCGTGCATGTCGTGAATACGGATGGTGGCGTGTAGTTCTTGGTCAGCGTCGCCCAGGTAATATTTACCGGTATCGTCGTGTAAGACGATATGGCTGCGCTGCAACTTGTTTAGATACTGCAGTACCCATCGTTGAAACAAACGGCCACTGGACGGTATGGTAAATGAAGGGGCTGGTGTTATAGCGGCAAGATTTTTTCTCATTATTGCACATACTCCTGATGATGCTTAACTCTTGTCGAATTAACCGTGGTTGGATGGTAAGGCACTTTATGCAAGGCCTGACACCCGGTCAAGCTGCCGGGTGTCGGGTTTTCGTTAGCGTAATACCGCATTACCTTTGTGACAGTCTCGCGCCGGGCAACTGTACCATCACTGGCTGATAGCGCAGCCGGTAACCGTCTTTAGTCATCGATTCCAGGCCCAACCAGCGGCGATCTTCGGCTGAATACCATAAGCTAATCTGCTTGCCTTCAGCTTCCAGCAAATACCGGTCGGCGGTGATTTGCTGATTACCCAAGGCGAACGATTCCTGCCCGGTGAAACTGACGGCCACATCGACATAGTCACCGGTCTGCGTATTAAGCAACTGGTCTTGCTCCAGTATCGCCGGATTCCAATAGGCAAAACTCATGATGCAAGCGGGCATTTGCTTACGCTCTTGCGCGGTTTTGACCACAAAGCTTTCCTGTTCGAGGGTTCCGTCCACGGTAAAACGGGTGCCATTATCGTCAGTAGTCGATTCGATGCGACGCAAACAATTACCAGCCCACCGCTCAGTGGCTTGATGTTCATAACTGTAGGCATTGATAAACAGGAAATTGACAGCGAAATCAGCGCGGCTGTCGATAACCCGCTCCTGGCCATCGCTACTTAACGTGAAGGCGTGAAAGCCGATTGGATCGTCATCCAGCAGGACTTGAAAACGCCATTCCTGTTGCGAGTTCTCGGCGGCAAAAGCACTCAATGTCAGCAGTAAACTACCCAGCAATGCAATCGATTTCATGATTGAACCTCCGACAGCGGTTTGCGGTTTGTACGGGGGAAGGCAGGAAAAAAGCATTAGTACGAGCAATGTAATCGCGATAAGCAGGGCGGCGTTCGGTTATGTCTTTCTCCAACAGTGCGACACCGGATACTCGCAACAACAGGAAAGTCATCAATACCGGAGCGAGCACGCTCCACCAACCGCCTGCCGCCAGCGCAATCAGGTAATAGCCCCACCAGATGCAAAAATCACCGAAGTAGTTGGGATGACGGGTGTAACGCCATAAGCCACGATCCATCACCTGGCCCCGATTAGCCTGGTCGGCTTTGAACCGCGCCAGTTGATAATCGCCACCCGCTTCGAAAACCAGACCGATCAGCCATAGCGCTATACCGCAATAATCGAGCACATTGAGTGGAGTTTGGCTGACGACAGCAACCAAGAGCGGTAAGGAAATGATCCAGGCTAATAACCCCTGTAAACCAAATACGATGTAAAGACTCTTTAGTGCGAAATTCGGTTCGTTATTGCGGCGGATTTCCTGATAACGGGCATCTTCCGGCTCGCCCCAATTGCGCCACGTGATGTATCCGGACAAGCGAATCGCCCAAACTGCCACCAGGGTTAGGATCAATACGGTGCGCGGACCGGTGTCGGATGCGGTTGCCGCATAACTAACGGCAGCCAGCAGAAACAACAGTGACCACAGGCTATCGACAATACCGACATCGTTTTGCGCAAGCTGATCAGCCACGTCAGGACTGCTGTAGTCAAAATTACAGCCAGCCCCCAGAGATAAACGTTCCAATCCATCATGATTCAGTATCTCGGCATTCAGGCAAAAGCCGTTTGCGGAGCGGGTTGCCGCATCCCGTCAAAACGCTCAGCTAATACAGTAAGCAACGGCATCAACACTGCCCAGCCCAACCCCAAGGCGGTTAATCCCACCCAAAGTTGAGAGAATTCGACGCCACCCAAGCGGTAACCGGCGAAATACGCCAAAGGTCCACCAATGGCGCCTAGTATGGTCGCTAACAGGAGCCGACCATGTAACCAGCGCAAACTGACGTTCAGGGTCGTAGCGAATAACATCCACATCGCCACAATCCAATGCGGTGCGGTGCCGGCGATTAGCGTTCCGGAGGGGTAAATCAACCAACCCAGTGTAACCAGCAAGCTATCCCAGATTGCTCCGAGCACACCGACAGTCACAATCAATATCAATTCCCGGCGTGGATTCGGTGACCGCCACAAGTGCACGGCAATCAACGCAGCCGCCAGACCGGTGCCCGCCCACGGTAGCTCACGTGCGCCACCCAGCACGCAAGCTAACCAGCCTATTTGAAAGGCGATGAAATTAACGACTATAGCCATCGGTGAATCTCCAGTCCTAAACATTTTTTAAAGCTTATCCCTGCAACCGTGAAGCCGATGTCGAGACAACGTGAAGATGGCGTGAAAAATCAGCAGGACAGCGATTCTTGGCGAGATTCAGGAAACTCCACGATGACCCGCGTGCCGATGCCGACCTGACTGTCAATGCGAACCGGCCATCGAAACCGTTCGGACAGCCGCTTGACGATGCTTAAGCCCACACCGTAACCGCCCCGTTGGCGGGTGTTGACTCGGAAATACGGGCGAAAAACGTCTTTGACCTGTTGCTCGGGAATCCCCACACCGCTGTCTTCAATGAGCAATTCTCCTGCACTCACATGCACTCGGACCCGTCCGGCATCGGTATAGGAAAACGCATTACGGATCAGATTACCGATCAACACCGACAGCACTTTATTCGAACCGGGCACGATAAGCCGACAATCGGCGCTGTGCTCGACTTCAATCGGCTTATCGCCGGCCAGCAGTGACGCGCGTTGCAGCTCGGTTTCGACCACGGCGTTGATGTCAACCGGTTCGGCGGGTGGATTGTCTGCCGATTCGCGCGCTAACAGCAAAAACATCGCCACTAGCTCTTGCATTTCATCAGCCTGTTGGCGAATGCGCACAATCGATTTGCGGTTTTGTGCATTCAGCTCGGGATCGTTCAGCAGCAACTCCGTAGCCATCTTGATCACGGTCAGTGGGCTACGCAGTTCATGGCTGGCATCGCGGGTAAAGTTGCGTTCCCGCTCGACAAAGGCGTTGAGCCGCTCCGCCAAATCCTTCAAGGCCGCCGCCAGCACCCACAGTTCTTGGTTACCGTCGCCCGGCAGGCGTTCCGGCGCAAAGGTTTGGCTGTCGGGCGCTTGCGGATCGAGTCGATTGACTTCCTGCGCCAACCAAACGATGGGCGAAACGACCCGCCTGGACATGCGATAGGTCAACCAGGCGGCCAAATAAAGTACGATAAGAATCCCGGTCAACGGCACTAGCCCGAAATACGCGGCTAGTTCGCTGACCCGCGCGCCATCGAACAGCAAATAGAGACGCGTCCCGTGTCGTTCAGTAACATAGACCAGCACATCGGGGACGGATACCAAACTGTGAAATCCCAAACCGAGCTCACGCAAATTCTCCGGCAACTCGGCAGTATAATCACCATTGGTCCGGTAGCCGGTTAGATTACGAGTGGTCGGCGGCGACAATTGGGCGTCTTGATCGTAGCGTTGCCAGAAGAACTGTGCTTCATCACGCAACGCCTGCTTGATCATAATTTCCTTGAGAATAAAGCCCGCCGCAAACACGCCTAGAATGGCGACTGCGCTGATCAGCCCTGCATGTAGCAAAAAGGCGCGGCCCAATCGCCGCCCGAGATTTTCGCTATTTCTTTTCATCGCGCCGGTCCAGACAGTACCCCGCTCCGGCCAAAGTATGCAGCAGGTGTTCGGCGAAGGGTTTGTCAATAACTTTGCGCAGGTTGTACAGGTGACTGCGCAGCGTATCGCTATCGGGCAACATTTCTCCCCAAACTTGGCGTTCCAGGTCGGCGCGGCTGACTACCCGGGGCGAGGCTTTCATCAATACCGTCAACATCTTTAAGCCGATTGGGGTAAGCGTGAGCAACTTACCTTCGCGTTCCACCCGCAGCGTACCGGTATCTAAAGTTAAATCAGCAACCCGTAGCACTTCCGCCGCCACTTGTCCCCGATTACGGCGTAACAGGGCACGGATACGAGCAGCCAGCTCACGCAACTCGAACGGTTTGACTAAGTAATCGTCGGCGCCCGCATCAAGGCCGGCGACCTTATCATTTAACGTATCGCGCGCTGTCAGCATCAACACCGGGGTATCGCGCTGCCCTTCTCGACGCAGTCGCGCGCAGAGCTCCAGTCCGTCCAGACCGGGCAGCATCAAATCCAAAATAATCAGATCGTAAGTATTAGTCACCGCCAGATGCAGACCGGTCAATCCGTCCGCCGCATAATCCACGACATAACCGCTCTGTTCGAGATAAGCGAAGATCATATCGGCGATGTCGTGATGATCTTCGATAAGCAGCACGCTGGCGTTGGTTGAGTTCATGGCCTGACCACCTGTCACTATGCAAGCACGCTGGGTGCTTTACTTCGCGCCTTTGCAAAAGGCAGGAAAAAAACTGATATATACTGTGCCCCGAATCCGCACCGGAAAACCATCATGTTGAAGCTCTCTCATCGTAAACGACTACAGCTGCCGGTCCTGTTGCTGATTTTCGGCATTTTGACCGGCTGCGGCCAGAAAGGCGACCTGTATCTGCCGACTGAGCAACCTGAAACCCAAAACCAATCGGAAGATCAACCCGACAATCAGCCTGAGGATCAGTCCGAAGCTCAAGCTGAAGAACCAGACCCGGAAAACCCAGAATAGTTATGGATCATTTCGAATATCGCAACGGCCAACTCTTTGCGGAAGACGTGCCGGTCAGCACAATCGCTGATGTTTACGGTACACCCTGCTACGTGTATTCGCGCGCCACTATCGAGCGCCACTGGCGGGCTTTTGACAGCGCTTTTGGTGATCATCCTCATTCTATTTGCTATGCCGTCAAAGCGAATAGCAATCTCGCTGTGCTTGATGTCATGGCGCGGCTCGGTTCCGGTTTCGACATCGTCTCGGTGGGTGAGTTAGAACGGGTTTTGGAGGCGGGCGGCCATCCAGACAAAGTGGTGTTTTCCGGGGTAGCCAAGCGCGCCGACGAAATTGCTCGGGCGTTGGAGGTCGGTATCCGATGCTTTAACGTGGAGTCGGCGGCGGAATTGTATCTGATCAATCAGGTGGCCGATCAACTTGGGCAGCGGGCGGCGATTGCTCTGCGGGTTAATCCCGATGTGGATGCCAAAACCCACCCGTACATCTCTACCGGCTTAAAAGAAAACAAATTCGGCATCGACATTAATCAGGCGGCGACGCTCTACCGGGAAGCGGCGGAATTACCGAATCTACAGCCGGTCGGGGTGGCCTGCCATATCGGTTCTCAATTGACTCAGCTCAATCCGTTCACCGACGCTTTGGACCGGGTTTTGGGCTTGGTGGAGCAGTTGCGAAACGCCGGTATCGACATCGACCATTTGGATTTGGGCGGCGGATTGGGTATCCGGTATCGGGAAGAAACGCCCCCATTACCATCCGAACATGCTGCGGCCTTGCTGAGCAAATTAGCGGGTCTGCCTTACGAAATCTCTATCGAGCCAGGCCGGGCCATAGTCGGCAACGCCGGTATTCTGGTCACCCGCGTGGAGTTGCTTAAGCTCAGCGAGCACAAGAATTTCGCGGTGGTGGATGCCGCCATGAACGATCTGTTGCGCCCGGCGCTGTATTCGGCTTGGCAGGAGATTATTCCGGTACAACACCGCGAAGAGGGCGAAACACGGCATTACGATGTGGTGGGGCCGGTCTGTGAAACCGGTGATTTTCTGGGCAAGGAACGGGAGTTAACCATCGCCGCCGACGATTTGTTGGCGGTGCGATCCGCAGGCGCTTATGGTTTCGTCATGAGTTCCAACTACAATACCCGCCCACGCGCCGCCGAAGTGATGGTGGATGGCGATCAGATGTTTCTGGTGCGCCGCCGGGAGACTATCGAGGACTTGTTTGCCGGGGAGTCGTTGTTGCCGCCCTGAGCCCGGCTTTCCTAATATGGATGCGCTAATATCTAAGTAATGTCACAACCCGCAGAGGTGGGACATGATTATTCATCGTATTCTGTTGTTGGCGCTGTTTTTTGTCATC
>JAAUQA010000266.1 GCA_012032855.1 Candidatus Competibacteraceae bacterium | reverse complement strand
CACCCCGAGGAGACATCACCCATGCCCCAAAATATTTTAAATCGAAACGCGAAAATTACCCCGGACGCCGGCAATCTTTCCGCCCAGGAACTGCAAGGCATCTCGCAAAAATCCTGCGGCGTGCTTAGCAACCTGGGTCCGCAGATTCAATGGGTGCAAAGCTACGTCACCGACGACAAGATTTATTGCGTCTATATCGCCCCCAACGCCGATATGGTCAAGCAACATGCGGAACAGGGGGGATTTCCTGCCAATCGAGTTTCGGAAATCAAAGCAGGGATCGACCCCACTACTGCCGAAGCGTGATCTCCTACGACCCCGTGCCGCCGCCGTTACAAAGAGGTAGCTGATGAGCTATGAAATCTTCCGCCAGGGCTTGGAAGCACCGATCTGTCTGACTTGGGAAATTACTTATGCCTGTAATTTGCGCTGTGTCCATTGTCTATCGTCCTCTGGTAAACGTAGACCCGACGAACTGAGCACTTTGGAGGCCAAACGGCTGATTGATGAATGGGCCGAGATGAAGGTGTTTTACATCAATGTCGGTGGTGGTGAGCCCATGAGCCGACGAGATTTCGTCGAGTTGATGGATTATGCGCTGGCGCGCGGCATCGGCGTCAAATTCAGCACCAACGGCACGTTGATTGACGAGAATGCCGCTGCCTGGATCACATCCAACGATTATCTGGACGTGCAAATCAGTGTTGATGGTGCCACTGAAGAAACCAATGATCCGGTGCGCGGCGAAGGGTCGTACGAACGTGCTCACCGGGCTATGAAGCAGCTGGCTAAACATCATTTCCCCTTCAAAATCAACGCTACTGTAACCCGCGAGAACTATGCTCAACTTGATGCGTTTTATGCGATGGCGCAAGGCTATGGGGCGGAGTTGCGGCTGACTCGCTTGCGACCGACTGGTCGCGGCGGCGATGTGTGGGAAGGGCTGCGTCCCACCCACGAGCAGAATCGTGGCCTATACGATTGGTTGCTGGCGCATCCTGACGTGCTGACCGGGGATTCCTTTTTCCACCTGTCCGCCTATGGACAACCCATTGAAGGGCTGAACATGTGCGGCGCAGGGCGCATCGTTTGCTGCGTCGATCCGGTGGGCGAGGTGTACGCCTGTCCCTTCCTACTGGACCCCGAATTCTCCGGCGGCAATGTGCGCCAACCCGGCGGCTTTACCGAAATTTGGCGGCATTCGCCGGTATTCGATCATCTGCGCTCCTGGCAGGTGGGAGGCGGATGTTCGAGCTGCAATGCCTACCAGAGTTGTCATGGCGGCTGTATTGCGGTCAAGCACTTCACTGGCCACTCCGTCGATGCGCCCGATCCCGATTGCGTTTTTCAGGCAGACAGCATTCCCTCTGCGCCGTTCATCGAAACCAATGCGGCGCAGACGGCTGATGCTTAGACACTACTTGGTGCATGAGGTCACACCATGAGTAATGATTCCGCGATCCCATTCGAGGGGTTGTTCGCGCCGCTGTCTTTGGGAAAAAAGACCGCGCCTAACCGCTTCGTATTTGCCGCCCATCAAACCAACTTCGCCGTGCACCACCGTTTCGAAAAGCGCCATGCGGATTACTATGCGGCACGCGCCGCCGGTGGAGTGGGCCTGATCGTGTTAGAAGGCAGCGTTGTGCATGCCTCGGACACCCCGTACGAATACGTCATTGCTGGCTACGATCCACGGGTGGTAGAGGGGTACAAGCTGGTTAGAACGGCGGTTCACCGGCATGGCACGTTGGTATTAGCCCAATTGACCCACAGCGGCATGCAGGGCAGCAGCCATTACTCCCAACAACCGCTGTGGGCGCCGTCACCGGTGCCGGAAGTCAACAGCCGTGAGCTGCCCAAGGAGATGGAACCCGAGGATATCGCCGAATTGATTGATGGTTTTGCTCAAGCGGCTCGCCTGGCTATGGAAGGTGGGCTGGATGGCGTTGAAATCAACGCCGGACAGGACAGTGTGTTGCGTCAGTTTCTGTCGCCGTTGACCAATCAACGCGGTGACGAATACGGTGGTGATTTAGCCAATCGCTTGCGCTTGGTCCGCGACGTGATCAGTGCGGTGCGCGGCCAAGTGGGAACCGGGGCTATCGTCGGGCTACGCCTGTCCGGTGATGAATACGCGCCTTGGGCGGGGATCAAACCGGAAGATGCCGTTGCCATCGCCCAGCCGCTAGCCGAGGACGGCCAGATCGATTTTATCAGTGTCACCAGCGGCAGTATCTACAGCGGGCATGTCACCCGCCCCGGCCTATTCATGCCGCCCGGTTTCGCGGCTCATTTGGCCGGTCAGATCAAATCAGCCGTATCATTACCGGTATTCGCTCAAGGCAGCATCGTCGATCTTGCTATGGCGGCCGCTTTGATTAATGAACAGAAAGCCGATGCCGTGGAGATGACCCGCGCGTTGATCGCCGATCCCGACTTACCGAATAAATTGCGGCAAGGCCAGGTGGACGATATTCGGCCCTGCCTGCTTTCCAATCAGGACAACATCATCGGCATCGTGCAGAACGCAAGGCTGAGTTGTGTCAACAATCCGGCGGCCGGTTATGAAGGCGACCCCGAATTCGCTCCCTTGACCCGCGCACCGGTACCCCATCAGGTCATGGTTATCGGGGGCGGACCGGCCGGTTTGGAAGCCTCAAGGGTGGCCGCTTTGCGCGGACATACCGTGACGCTGTACGAACAAAGTCATCATCTGGGCGGTGCCGTGCGTTTGGCGGCCGCCGCGCCCGGCCGTGAGCGACTCGGGTTGGCCATCGAATGGTTGGAAAACCAGGTACGCAAACTCGGGGTGACCATCAAAACCGGCGTTGAAGTCACGCCCGCAATGGTTCAGCAAATCGCCCCGGAAGCGGTGATTGCCACGCTCGGCGGCAAACCCCGACAGCGGCCACCGGGACTCTTTCAGGAAACCGCGCCGCTGGTCAATCCACGCCAAGTGATGAGCGGCGAGGTGCCCGATGAGCCGGGCAAGGCCGTGATTCTGGATGCGATCGGCGACGTCATCGGCATGGGGGTGGCGGAATGGCTGACCGAACGCGGCTGGCAAGTCGAAGTGGTGACCAGCGATATGTTCGTCGGCCAGAAGTTGACCGCCTCACTGGAGCTGACTCCTTGGAATCAACGCGCCTGCGCCAAAAGCGTCGCGCTGAGGCCACAGATTGAGGTACAGCGGGTGACCGCCCACACGGTGATCGGCGTCGATATCTTCGACCGCCAGGAAATCACCATTGACGATGTCGACCTGGTCATTGATGTCGCGAACGAGGCCCCTAATGAAGACCTTTACTTCGCCTTGAAGCAGGCCGGGGTCCGGGTATTTCGAGCCGGCGACGCAGTTGCGCCGCGCTATATAGCGCAAGCGATTTTGGAAGGCTATCGCGCCGGGCGGGAGGTATAACCATGAGCGGACAAGCCCGCATGTTGTTTACGCCACTCAAAGTCGGCAATCTTACCCTGGCGAATCGCCTAGTGTTTTCTGCCCATCTGACCAATTACGCCGAGGATTTTCTGCCCAGCGAACGCCATGCCTACTATTATCGGGAACGGGCGCGTGGCGGGGTTGGCCTGATCATCACCGAGGAACAATCGACACATCCCACCGATCATCCCTATGAAAAGCTGATTCACGCTTTTCATCCCAAGGTGATTCCCTACTACCGGCGGATCACTGATCTAGTCCACGCGGAAAACACCCCGATCCTAGCGCAGATCAACCACAACGGCGGTCAGAGCAGCGGCATGTTTACCCGGCTACCAGCCTGGGCACCGTCTGCACTAGCCGATCCGTTATTTCGAGAAGTCCCCAAAGCGGTGGAGCATGACGACATTGCTGAGATTATCGCGGGCTATGCACAAGTTGCCGAGTACACCCAGCAGGGCAATTTCGATGGCGTAGAACTACAGTGCTCGCATTCTTCCATCGTCCGGCAATTCCTGTCCCGCAACACCAATCATCGTACCGATGGCTATGGTGGCAGTTTAGAGAACCGGATGCGGTTATTACGCGAGATCATCGCTGCTATCCGTGCGGTGGTCGGTCGCGGTTATGTGATCAGTGTGCGCTTGTGCGGCGATGAATTAATCCGCGACGGCATCACTATCGACGAGACTGTCGAAGTGGCACGCATTCTGGAGGCTGATGGCCATATCGATTGCATCAACACCAGCATCGGCACGGCCACTCAGACCTTGTACATGATCGAAGCCTCAATGCGGATTCCGCCCAATTACGCGCTGTTTATTCCGTCGGCGATCCGCAAAGCGGTGCGGCTGCCGGTCATCGGCGTCGGACGGGTCAAAGACCCCATTCAAGCCGAACGTATTCTGACAGAGGGCCATGCCGATCTGGTGGGCGTCGTGCGCGCCCAGATCGCCGACCCGGAATTCGCCCGCAAAGCTCGCGAGAACCGCGCTGAAGACATTCGTCTATGCCTATCCTGTAACCAGGAGTGCGTGGGGCGGATGGGACTAAACCGCTGGATGGGTTGCATCGAAACACCGGCCACCGGCCAGGAGCAGCGCTATGGCATCGGCACCTTAAAGCCGGTAGAGATTGCTAAGAAAGTGGTGGTGGTGGGCGGTGGGCCAGCCGGATTGAAAGCGGCGGCAATCGCTGCTCGCCGTGGTCATAAGGTGGTGTTGTTGGAGAAGGAACCACGCTTGGGTGGCCAAGTGATCTGGGCGGTGCGAGTCACCAGCCGCGCCGAGTTTGGCGATATTGTGCGCAATCTGCTGCACGAGATCGAGCAACTCGGCGTTGAGGTACGCACTGGAGTGATTGCCACTCCGGAAGTGGTTTTAGCTGAAAAACCCGATGCCGTTGTAGTCGCCACCGGCTCAACAGCGGACCGCAATGCCATTCCCGGCTCAGACGGGCCGCAGGTGGCCGATGTCATTGATATTTTGTCCGGCGAGGTCAAACCCGGCAAGAAAGTCCTGGTAATCGACCGGCTGGGTTTTCACGAAGCGACCAGCGTGGCCGAGTATATGGCGGAACAGGGCTGCGAAGTAGAAGTCGTCACGCCGACCCTGTATGTCGGTCAGGATCTCGGCGTAACGCTGGATTTGGAAAACTGGTATCGCCTAGCGCGTCGGCTGAACATCCGCTGTACCCCGAATCATTCCGTGTTGAGCATCAGTGACGGCACGGTCATGGCGTTACACAACTATAGCGGACAAATGGTGAATTTCGGCCCGGTGGACACCATTGTGTTGGCCATTCATCGGCGCGCTGAACACAGCCTTTACGATCAATTAAAAGGGCGGGTCAGGTCATTACATCGGATCGGTGATTGCGTGTCACCACGACGAGCGCATGCCGCTATTATCGAAGGCGAGAAAGCCGGGAGGGCGATATGACAAAAACAGTGTT
>JAAUQA010000265.1 GCA_012032855.1 Candidatus Competibacteraceae bacterium | reverse complement strand
ACCCACCACCCATTGGAATTTGTTTGTCGATATGAATCGTCACACCCATTGGGATATCACAGGTTTTTGCAGCAGCCGTGCCGCTCGTACCGTTAAATCCTCGGTCGAGTCCACACCGGGCAGCGTGCCGCTGCGCTCAATATGCCCGTCCGGACGCAGTTCGAAACGCAGGTAATCGCAGTAATCGAGAAATTGAAAAACAGTCTGTAATACATGATAGCCGTCAGGGCGACGGCCCACGATATGCAAAAAACGATTGATTTTTGCCGGCGCCGGCCAGGGATCGACAAGCATTACAGTCAGTTTTTTCGCATTAAAGGGAGGATTGCAATACCGACTGCCGTAAATCCCAGCTCCTAATGGCGATGCGGATTTGCCATTCATCACGACGAGCGCGAATCTGCGCAGGTAAATCCAAGCCGGTTACAGTCATGTAACGCGGGTACTCAATAATCCACCCGTCTTGTTCCAAGCGGGTCAATCGCCCCTGCTCATCGCCTTGCAACCGGCTGGGCCGCTGCGGATCAGGCACTCCCAACACCCAATAGCGTAACCCGTCGAGCGGAATACGGACGCCGACGGTATCGGCCAGCAATTGCTCCGGGTCCGGCGCCGCATGAACTTGGCCATCGGCGGTGCGGACACGGACGGTTTCAGCGCCGCCCTCGATATGCACCCGTCCCTGTCCCCACGGGCCGAGTAAATCAATGATATAAATGCGCTCTTGTTGGGTCCACTGCAAGCTGGCGTGCCAACCGTCCTGCTCGTTGGTAATGCCGATGCGCCCGGTAATATGCCAGTTGCGCAGCCCGGACAGCACCAGATTGCGTGCTTTCCAAGGTTCATCTGCAGGCGGTTGAAAAGGCAGTCTGGCGCAAGCGCTTAGTAGCATCGCACACAGCAACAGGATGAAGCGATAATCTAAACGCATGGCGCTGAGAATATTTGGGAAGGATACGTATTTCAACGATTGTTCAAGAAGCATTGGTTACAGGCCAAACCGTTCTTTGACCTTCAGCAGATGTTCACTGTCAGGATTGTCTTTCACGGCTTGTGCATAAACGTCTCTGGCTTCTTCTTGCTTGCCGAGCACCCACAGCACTTCGGTCAAATGAGCAGCAATTTCCGGATCCTGATTGAGTTCGTAAGCACGGCGCAGGTGCACCAGTGCTTGCTCATGATTGCCTAGCCGAAATTGTACCCAGCCCATGCTGTCTATCACGGCGGCATCGTCCGGCAACAACGCAATGGCTTGCTCCAGATAGCCCAAAGCCTCTTGGTGGCGGTCGGTTTGATCCGCCAGCGTGTACCCCAACGCATTGAGTGCATGACCGTGTTCGGGATCGGCGTCGATTACGGTGCGCAAATCTTTTCCAATACATCGAACCGTTCCAGATTGCCGGCTGTCAACGCGCGACTGTAAAGTAAATCATTGTTGGCTGAATCGCGTTCTAATGCCTCCGTGAGTAAATCGAATGCGCTTTGATGGTGTTTGAGTTCGCGCAACACTTCTGCGTGCGAGATAGTTAACGGCACCCAACTTTCAGGATTGTCCTGTCGCATCTTAATGAAGTGCTCATTCATGGCCTGCAAATCGCCTGACTTTGCCAGCATCATACCCATACGCACTTGTGCGGTAAGATACCGCTCGTCGTCATCAACCTGGGCATACCAATCCTTCGCTTTAGCATAATTGTTGCGTAGCTCTTCGACTCGTCCCAATTCAAAATAAGCATCCGTGTTACGCGTGCCGAGTTCCAACAAACGAGTAAAATAAGTCACTGCTTCGTCATAGCGTTCCTGCTCGCCGGACAGCAGGCCCAGTGCGTATAGCGCGTCGGAATCCTCGGGGTTACGCTCAGCCAGGACTTTGAATTCAGTGGTTGCATCTTCATAGCGTTCCGCATTGACCAACAGGCGTGCATAACCCAAGCGTAATTGTCGATTGTCAGGCAAATTGTCCACGGCTGCTTTCAAACCGGCCAGAGCGGCATCCGTGTCTTTCTGGATCATGCGCACACGGGCTTGCAGCAGATAAGCATCTTCCCACTGAGGATCCAGCTTCAAGGCGGCAGCGGTCCCCTCCAAGGCTTGTTCGTGGTCATCAGCTTCCAAAGCCGCTAGCGCGTAGTAGAAATGGGCATATCTGGATTTGCGGTGCAAATCGCGCAAACCGGCCATTGCGCGAAGGGCCAGCGCTTTATCCTGTATTTGGTTCATGCAAAGCGTCGACTGCAGTAAACCCGTCCTGTTCATCCTTGTCGCTGGCAGCACGAAGGGCGTCCAAATGAGTCGCCGCCTCTTTAGCCTGTTCATTGTTCAACAAAGCGACGGCCAGCGCTTGATGCACTTTGGGGTTGTCGGCATCCAACGTATGCCAGCGGCGGGCTATTTCCAACAACGCTGCGTAATCATCAGCGAACAGTGCAATGCCTGCGGCACGCTCGGCAATTCGGGTATTGTCGCTCGTTTGTACGGCTTCGCGGTAAGCGTCCAGGGCAACGTCTAATTGCTTGCGTGATCCGGCGATTTCCCCGAGCAAAATGTGGTATACCAAGTCAGCTTCGGGAGCGGATTCTCGGTAAGGTTGGATGTCTATAGTCCCATAGCCATCGGCGACGGTCTTGCTTTCGTCTGCGCCGACGGGGCCACTCATCAGTGCGGCTACAATCAATCCTGCGACGATGGTCAGTCTATTCATAAAGGTCTGTTTACTCTTGGCCATAACACTGATTGTTCGGTAACAAAATTTAACTTTGTCTCCAACCGCTTAGCTTGTAATCCGAGACTCCATCCCGCAAAATTTCACAACCTCATCATTCGGTTAATCATTGGTATCATGCCCCTGTTGGCTTTAGGCATCAATCACAAAACAGCGCCAGTAACCATCCGCGAACGGGTGGCGTTCTCTGCAGAATGCTTGGTGCCGGCGTTGCAAGAGTTGATCGCCTGTGGCGGCGCCCGAGAAGCCGCCATTTTGTCTACGTGCAATCGCACCGAGCTCTACTGCGGCCTGGATCAACCCGACGCACATCCCATTGTCCGTTGGTTGGGCGATTATCATGCGCTGCAGTCAGCCGAATTAAAGCCCTATATCTACCAACATCCTGACGGCGGTGCCGTGCGCCACATGCTGCGGGTGGCTTCAGGCCTAGACTCCATGATACTGGGCGAACCGCAAATACTGGGGCAAATCAAAGCCGCCTATCGAACCGCCAATAGCGCCGGCACCTTAGGCACGCTATTAAACCGGCTGTTCCAGCACACGTTTGCGGTTGCCAAGCAAGTCCGTACCGATACTTGTATCGGGGCAAGCCCGGTGTCGGTTGCTTTCGCAGCGGTCAGCTTAACCAAACAGATTTATGCTGAGCTGTCTCGGCAAACTGCCCTGTTAATCGGTGCCGGAGATACTATCGAGTTAGTGGCCCGCCATTTGCGCGAGCATAATATCGGCCGGCTCATCGTCGCCAATCGTACCTTGGAACGCGCTCATGAACTCGCCGCGTTGTTCGGTGGGTATGCCATCAGCCTTGAGGAGATTCCTGCTCATCTGGCCGAAGCCGATATCGTCATCTCATCCACCGCGAGCCCCACTCTCATCTTGTCCCAAGCTGAGGTCAAAAGTTCCCTGAAAACCCGTAAACGGCGCCCGGTATTGATGATTGATCTTGCCGTGCCGCGCGACATTGATCCGTTGCTCAGCCGTTTAGACGATGTGTATCTGTATACGGTGGACGATCTACAGGACATCATTGCCGAGAATCTGCAATCCCGTCGCGCCGCCGCCCAACAAGCCGAGGAAATTGTCGATGTGCAGGTCAATCATTTTATGGCCTGGATGCGCGCACAAGATGGTGCTGCCAACATCCGCGCGCTGCGGCAACGCGCTGAGGAACTACGTGATGAGGTCCACTCGCGTGCGCTGAGGCAGTTGCAACAGGGCAAAGCGCCTGAAGAGGTATTACGTTTCCTGGCCAATACCTTGACCAATAAATTGATCCACGACCCCAGTGTGGGACTGCGCGAGGCTACCGCTCAGGGGCGTAGCGATTTAATAGCCGTGATAAAGAGCCTTTACCAGCTCAAAGACAACTGAGCGCATCGTGCACGATCGCTCACAATCTTATTTTATCTCAACAAGTTACCGATACAGCGGATACCTTCTGATTAGCCTAACGTTGCTCAGTGGTTTGGCTATTGGGTTAAACCGGGCATTTCCTCCCGATTTGAGCAGGACACAGCACCACTCCAGTTTGGTCCTTGATGCCCAAGGATCACTGTTGCGGGGGTTTACTACTACGGACGATATGTGGCGCTTGCCGTTGCAACCCTCGGCTGTCGATCCGATTTATCTGACCATGCTCACCGCCTATGAGGATCAGCGCTTTGCTTGGCATCCGGGAGTTGACCCGTTAGCCGTGGTCCGCGCCATCGGACAATGGATACGCCACGGTCGAATCGTGTCCGGCGCTTCGACGTTGACTATGCAAGTCGCCCGTTTATTGGAACCGCATCCTCGCACCGTCATCGGCAAGTTGCAGGAAATGCTGCGAGCTTTACAACTGGAATGGCGTTACGACAAAGATACTCTACTGAGTTGGTATCTGACGCTGGCGCCTTACGGGGGCAATCTGGAAGGGTTGCGGTCGGCATCGTTGGCTTATCTCGGCAAAGAACCTTTACGTCTTACTCCCGCAGAAGCCGCGTTGCTGGTGAGTTTACCCCAAGCGCCGTCGCGGTTACGACCGGATCGTTTCCCGGAGCGAGCACGCTTGGCACGCGATAAGGTATTACATCGCATAGGTCGGTTAGGGGTTTTAACTGCTCAGCAAATTGCTGAGGCTCAGCAGGAAGCGTTACCTAACCAACGGCGGTCGTTGCCCTTTCATGCCCCGCACTTGGCGCGTCGATTACACAAGGCTCGACCCGCACAACCGCTGCATCACACGTTTATCGACGGCCCGTTACAGCGAACCATAGAAACACTAGCCCGCCAACACCCTTTACCTCCCTATAACAACTTGGCTATTTTGGTGGCGGAGAATCGCAGTCAGCAGGTTATCGCCTACCTAGGTTCCGTGGATTTTTTCGCAACACCGCGCGCCGGCCAGATCTGCTACAGCCTGTTGTTCCGCATCGCCTCCGGGCAGATGCTCGGTGCCGACCAGCCAGCCGAACCCGTGCTTGGCGACAAGGATGTCGACGGGTCGCAGCCGACGGACACCGCGTCATCGGCGACAAACGAACCCGAAGACGTTCCGGCCCCGGTTCTCGTCTGGCGTCAGGGGCGCGCCCCCGGTTCCCAGCGCGGTCGTGCGTCCGGGCATGCGAGACCGGCAGGCGGCAAGGAAGACGCAAGGAAAGAGGGCAAGGATGGCCGGCGTCATCATGGTCGCGGGCAACCGGGCG
>JAAUQA010000264.1 GCA_012032855.1 Candidatus Competibacteraceae bacterium | reverse complement strand
GTGAAACCTTGCTGGGTCTTTTTAATGTTCAAGTTCATGAGTAATTCCTCAGTTATTTCGGTTGGTTACGCTTAAAATCTGATCGGTTCGTTTGATGTATTCCGCGACCGTCGATTACATATAAGCATTGACCGTGCCAGACTTTGGTTATGCGCTGAATATTGTTATAAAGCTATGTTTTATAAGGTTTGTATTTTTGTTAAAAAAATGAGGTCGTCAAAATATGCGTCGCTACACCACGACAGGCATGACCAAGCCCGAGAACAGTTGACACTTTTTGTCAGCGCAAACTTTTGTCACCGCAAATAGATCTTAACTTCCTAATCTAAACCCAGTTTTTTCAATCTATACCGCAATGCCCGAAAACTTATCCCCAGCTTCTCGGCTGCTGCGGTCTTATTGTAACGAGTGGCTTCCAGGGCCTTCATGATGGCTTTCCGTTCCAGTTTTTCCAGGTAGCTTTCCAAATCGGTGTTGCCCGGTCTTTGGGAAGGCCGGTCATCTTCATCTGGTATTGATGCGGTTGGTTGCGAGGATGTCGATGCGTGAGGCGCTGACGGAGCTGGGGAATCGGGCAGCAACAAATCATTGGAGGCGATGGTTTGACCTTCACACAAGGTAAACGCCCGCTCCAAAATATTTTCCAATTCGCGAATATTGCCTGGGAATGCGTAGTGTTGCAGGGCCTTGAGCGCCTCGGGCGCCAGCTCAACAGCAGGTAGCCCATGCTCTTGACCTAAACGCTCAAGAATATGACCCGCTAATTCCGCAATGTCCACAGGGCGTTCCCGCAGACTCGGCATCCGCAACTCAATGACATTCAAGCGGTAGTACAAATCTTGACGGAATGCGCCGGTTTCGATCAATTGCCCCAAGTCCTTGTGCGTGGCGCTGAGGATGCGCACATCCACCGGCACCTCGGCTGGGGCGCCAACCGGGCGCACCGCGCGTTCCTGAATCGCTCGCAGTAGCTTGACCTGCATGTGTTGCGGTAAATCGGCCACCTCATCCAGAAATAGTGTGCCGCCATGCGCCGCTTGAAACAGGCCGGCTTTGTCCTGGGTCGCGCCGGTAAAACTCCCTTTCTTATAACCGAAGAACTCGCTTTCCATCAAATTTTCCGGAATAGCGCCACAATTCACCGGCACGAACGATTTATCGGCTCTAGGCCCGGAGGCGTGAACTAGGCGTGCCGCCAACTCCTTGCCGGTGCCGGATTCGCCGGTGATAACCACGGGTGCTTGGCTGCGCGCCAGTTTATGAATCAGCGTTCTCACCGTGTCCATGGCGGTTGAATGGCCATGCAAAACGACTTGCGGCTCGGAATTCGGGCTGGTAGGGCGAGCGATTTTCAGCGCGGTGTTGACCAAGCTACGCAGCACGGACAGCTCAAACGGTTTGGACACGAAGTCGAATGCGCCTAACTTCAGTGCTTCCACAGCGCTTTCCACATTGCCATGCGCGGTAATGACGGCCACCGGCAGATTGGGGTGTCGTTTCTGAATATGGGCGATCAGATCCAACCCATTACCATCCGGCAAGCGCATATCGGTGATGCAGAAACTGAACTCATGCTGTTTCAACAGGGTTTCTGCTCGCTGCAATGTTTCCGCCGGGAAACAGCGCACCTGCATGGTCAGCAAGGTCATTTCAATCAGCTCGCGAATATCCGCTTCGTCATCAACAATTAACGCGTTATACCCATCCATTCCATGTCCTGCTGTTTGCTGTGATTTAAGAGTAATACGCTGCTACGCACCGGCGCGCAGCGGTGTATAGGCAAAGGTGATGCGAAAGCAACTGCCCCTTTGTCGGAGGGCGGAATATATTGTAACTGGGCGCCGTTGGCCTCGCATATTTCACGAGAAATATATAAGCCCAAACCCGTACCCTGCGCCTTGGTTGTGAAGAAGGGTTCAAACAATTTCTTGACCTCTGCTTGCTCAATCCCTTTGCCGGAATCAATCACTTCGAGAAACGCCTTTAAGCGATTATTATCCAACCGGTCCGCACGCAGAACAATCCTTACCTGTTCGCCGGGTGGAGTACCGTGCAAACAGGCGTTAGTGCAGAGGTTCCACAATACTTGCTGTAAGTGACCGGAATCGAACCGTATTTTTAAATCCGTAGGGCTGACCTGGATGTCCAGCTCGGGTTGGGGTTCGTCTTGACCCCTCACGAACTCGCGGCGAAATTCCTCCAACCAAGCGGTCAAGGCAATCTCTTCTTGTTTGATCTGATCCCGCCGGGATAAGTCCAACACATCGCTAATAATGCGATTAGCGCGTTTGACATTGATATGAATAATTTCTCCCAAGCGCTGATCAGAATCAGAAAGGATAACAGACTCTTGCAGCAATTGGGCGGCGTGACTGATGGCAGTTAACGGATTGCGAATTTCGTGTGCGATACCCGCCGTCATCCGCCCAAGCGCCGCCAGCTTGATTTGTTGCAGCCGTTGCACCACTTGAGTGGAATCTTCTAAAAATATCAGCGTATCGGCTGTCCGGCCGCTGCCTAGAAGGCTGAAGGTCGGAGTGATATCGGGCAGGTGTTGCGCTTGACGGAAGGGTTTAGGTGCGTTTTCCGTGACCAGCCACGTAGTCAGGTCTTGACTGAGTTGCGGTGATACATCGCGCAGCGCGGAGCCGTGAATAGGGAGATAATAATTGAGCAACTCACGGGCTTTGTCATTGATCAGGCGCACCCGGGCGAAATTGTCGACGACGATGATGCCGGATTGTAAGTGACGGATAATCACTTGGTTGAGTTCCGCCATCTCCAGCAATTCCCGCGAACGCTCGTGGACCAGCGCATCGCTGCGCCGGGCCCGCTCAGCCAGCGTATAGGTCAGCAATGCAGCAATAAAAAACGAAGCGCCGAGAATGCCCACGCGACCCAGCGTGTCGGTGCGATTCTGAAAAAAACCGGCGACCCAACGGCTAAAGGGAACAGCATCACTCCAGCCCGATAAAGCAAAATCCGGACTGTCGAGAAACCAATACCCTAGCATGATAAAAAAAGCCAAGGCCGCAGCAGTTAATGCTGAATATAACGGTAAGAGAATACCGCTGGCCGCAATAGCTGTGACCATCAGAATGCTCAAACTACTGGTTATTCCACCCGAAGCGTGGATCAATAGACTCAACGCGATTAAATCGACCAGAGTTTGAACATGCGACTGCCAATACAACGCAGGTCGGCGCTGAAAGCTGCCCACAATGGCTAATACAACGACAGCGCTGTAGATCAGGATTGTCCATAGAAACAGCGTTGGGTCGTCTTTCCCAAATACCCGGCTGCGCTGATCCAGCAAATAGATGCCCAATAGAATCAACGCCATAACTAGGCGATAAATATTGAATGCACGGAATACGTACCAGACGCGGCGGCGATCCATCGCACTGCCGGACAGCACGTTCTGAAAAGGGGTCTGCCCATTGAAATCGTTTCGGTTCGCCGAACGCATTATTGTGTCACCGGCCCATGAAACGCTGGCGTCAAGAAATTAGAGCCTTTCCCGACAAGTTTGTTAAAATAGTTGTTTCTTAAGCAATAATCGGACGAAAAACGCATGAACCTACACGAATATCAAGCCAAACAATTATTCAAGGAATTCGGCGTAGCGGTTCCCCGCGGTATCAAGGTGACCTCACAACAACAAGCGGTCGATGCGGCCAAGGAACTGGGTGGTTCGGTTTGGGTGGTTAAAGCCCAGGTCCACGCCGGTGGTCGCGGCAAAGCCGGCGGCGTCAAACTGGCCCGCAGCCTAGCGGAAGTGGAAACCGTGGCAGGCCAGATGCTGGGTTCCCAGCTCACCACCATTCAGACCGGTCCACAGGGCTTGCCGATTCATGCCCTGCTCATCGAAGAAGGTTTGGATATCGCCAACGAATTATATCTTAGCGCCCTAGTCGATCGCAGCCGCAAACGCATCGTGTTTATGGGATCCTCCGAAGGGGGTATGGACATTGAGGAGGTTGCGGCCAAAACTCCGGAAAAAATCCTAACCATCAGCGTTAATCCCACTACCGGTTTACAAGCTTATCAATGCCGACAGATGGGATTTAGCATGGGACTCGGCCAGAAGGAAGTCAATCTCCTGGTTAAGGTCATGACCGGCTTGTACAACATGTTTGTCGCCAAGGACGCCAGCCTGCTTGAAATTAACCCGCTAATTGTCACCGGTGACGGCAGGCTATTAGCCTTGGACGGCAAAATCAATCTGGACGATAACGCCCTCTATCGCCACAAAGAGCTGGCCGAGATGCGCGATCCCACCCAAGAAGACGAGCGCGAACATATTGCCCACGAGATCGGCCTGAACTATGTCGCTTTGGACGGCAATATCGGTTGTATGGTCAATGGCGCCGGTTTGGCCATGGCCACCATGGATATCGTCAAATTACACGGCGGCGAACCGGCCAATTTCCTGGATGTAGGCGGGGCAGCCGATGAAGAACGGGTCTCGCGGGCCTTCAAGTTGATTCTTTCCAGTGAAAAGGTCAAAGCCATCCTGGTTAATATATTCGGTGGTATCGTGCGTTGCGATGTGATCGCCGAAGGCATCATTCAGGCGGTAAAAGAAGTCGGTCTGGCTATCCCCGTGGTGGTGCGTTTGCAAGGCACCAATGTCGATGCAGGACGCAAGCTGCTGGCCGAATCGGGCATGAATATCGATACCGCCGACGATTTAACCGACGCCGCACAAAAAGCGGTTGCTGCGGCGCGCTAAACCCTTACGTGCATTCCGAATACAACGCATACGAGTCAACAACACCATGAGTATTTTAGTCGATAAGAACACCAAGTTGATTTGCCAGGGATTTACCGGTAAACAAGGCACCTTTCATGCCGAACAGGCCATAGCTTACGGGACCAATTTAGTCGGTGGCGTTACCCCCGGTCGTGGTGGCGACACCCATTTGGGTAAACCTGTTTTCAACACCTGTCACGAGGCAGTCGCCGCAGTGGGCGCCAACGCGACTATGATTTATGTGCCGGCGCCTTTTGCAGGGGATGCGATTCTGGAAGCGGCGGATGCCGGGATTAAGGTCGTTGCCTGTATCACTGAGGGCATCCCGGTGCTGGACATGTTGAAGGTCAAAGCTGCTTTGCAGGGTCCAACGTCAAACTGATCGGCCCTAACTGTCCGGGTGTTATCACTCCCGGCGATTGCAAGATGGGCATCATGCCAGGCTATATTCACAAACCCGGCAGCATCGGCATCGTGTCCCGCTCCGGTACGCTGACCTATGAGGCGGTGCATCAAACCACCCAAGCCGGTTTAGGACAAAGCACCTGCGTCGGTATCGGCGGCGACCCCATTCATGGGCTGAGTTTCATTGACTGCCTGGAAATGTTCGAAGCAGATCGCCAGACCAAGGGCATCGTCATGGTCGGCGAAATCGGCGGCACCGCCGAAGAAGAAGCGGCGGA
>JAAUQA010000263.1 GCA_012032855.1 Candidatus Competibacteraceae bacterium | reverse complement strand
CGCTCAGAGATGCCGATGAACTGCCGATCTCGCCGCAAGATTAATCCCTCGCCCGAAGCCCAGGCGGATATTGCCCGCGTCATCGACATTTGGTGTGATTGCTGGGAGCGTTACGGACAAGGCGGTGACTGGCTGTTCGGACACTTCACTATTGCTGATGCGATGTTTTCGCCCGTGGTATCGCGGTTCAATACCTATGGCGTGGAGCTGCCCGAGGTTGCCCAGCAATACGCAGCGACGATGAATGCTCATCCGGCCCTGCAAGAATGGGTGGCAGCCGGTCATGCAGAAACCGAGATTATTGAAGAAGATGAAGCTGGCACGCCCATCTAAAGGCGTAGGCGTGGTGAGTTGACATCACGATGCACTCCTCAACACCAAACCGCTGCCCCTGGGTCGATCTGAGCAAGTCGGTTTACATCGCCTATCACGATACGGAATGGGGTGTGCCGGTTTACGATGACGGTCTACTGTTCGAGTTCCTCACTCTGGAATCCGCACAAGCCGGCTTAAGTTGGTATACCGTGCTGCGCAAACGGGAAAATTATCGGCGGGCCTTTGCGAATTTCGATCCGCAGCAAGTGGCGCGCTTCGACGAGCAACATGCCGAACAACTGTTGCTTGATCCCGGCATTATTCGCAATCGAAAAAAAGTTTTCGCCGCGATCAATAACGCCCGTTGCTTCTTAGACGTGCAGGCAGAGTTCGGCAGCTTCTCCGATTACATCTGGCGCTTTGTGATGGTAGACCAATTGTGAATACTTTCCGCTCGTTAAGCGATTTTCCGGCTACCAGCCCGGAATCGGATGCGCTCAGCAAGGATTTGCGGCAACGGGGTTTTAAATTCGTCGGCTCGACCATTTGTTACGCTCATATGCAGGCGACGGGAATGATCAACGATCATGCCCTGGATTGTTTTCGCCGTCAGGAAATCATTGCCGGATATCCCGAATAAAACGCTTTCTTAACTCCCCATCGCACCACGCTAACGACTGTTAAATCATGACTCGATCTCAAGACCTGTTTACCGAAGCCCAGAATTACATCCCCGGTGGGGTTAACTCGCCCGTGCGCGCCTTTCGTGCTGTCGGTGGCGAGCCGATATTTTTCAAGCGCGCCGCCGGTGCCTATCTGTACGACGAAGACGATCGACGCTATATCGACTATGTCGGGTCCTGGGGGCCGATGATCGCCGGTCATGCCCATCCCGCCGTGGTACGGGCCGTGCAGGAAACCGCTGCAAACGGTTTGAGTTTCGGCGCGCGACTGCCATCGAACTGAAATGGCGCAATGGCTATGCGAACACGTACCGTCTCTGGAGTTGGTGCGGATGTGCAATTCCGGCACCGAGGCCACCATGAGCGCTATCCGTTTGGCGCGTGGATTCACTGGACGGGACCGCATCATCAAATTCGAAGGTTGTTATCACGGTCATTCTGATGCGCTGCTGGTCAAGGCCGGTTCCGGCGCATTGACGCTCGGCGTACCGACTTCCCCCGGTGTGCCTGCAGAAGTCGCCGGCCAGACTTTGACGCTGACCTTTAATGATCTGACCGGTGTGCAGAAAATCTTTCAGGTGTTGGGCGAGCAAATCGCCTGCATCATCGTCGAGCCGGTGGCTGGCAACATGAACTGCATTCCACCGGTGCCGGGTTTCCTGGAAGGCTTGCGAGGGATTTGCGACGACTACGGCTGCGTGCTGATTTTCGACGAAGTCATGACCGGTTTCCGAGTCGCCTTAGGGGGGGCGCAAGATCGCTATGGCGTGCTGCCGGATTTGACCACATTAGGCAAAATCATCGGCGGCGGAATGCCGGTCGGTGCATTCGGGGGTCGGCGTGAGATCATGGAACATTTGGCCCCGCTTGGGCCGGTATATCAAGCAGGAACCTTATCAGGCAATCCGGTCGCTATGGCGGCGGGACTGGCGAATCTGAAACTGTTGACGGCGTCCGGCTTTTACGAGGCTTTGGAGGAAAAAACCCGCGATTTCCTCGAAGGCATGACCAGAGCCGCTCAAGATACCGGTATTCCTTTGACATCGACTCAGGCCGGGGGCATGTTCGGTTTGTTCTTTACAGCGGAGTCAGCAATCACTAACTACGCTCAGGCCACGTCCTGCGATACTGAACGTTTCAAAGCCTTTTTCCACGGTCTCCTGAAAGAAGGCGTATACATGGCGCCTTCAGCATTTGAAGCGGGGTTTATGTCTGCTGCCCATACGGAAGGCGACATCGAAGAAACAGTGGCAGCAGCGCGGCGGGTATTCGGGAAGTTGTGAGGTTTGTGAAATCGTAAGGCGGGGATGCGTTCATAATCCCACGGGAATTGGTGCCTAGTTGAATAGCATAATTGATGAAATATAAGGGTTTAATAATATCAATTATCGGAGTTTTAATTCTGTTCCTGGCGTCTCATTATCGAGATTCAGTGGATTATTTTTTTTCAGCTTCAGCCATTTTTATTTTTGGATTCTTTTTAATGGTCTGGGGAACGATTCTACACTTCTATTATTCCCTGAAATGGTTTCTAAATAAAAAGTGCATCGTTCGAGACCGACGCACTGATACCTAGAAAACCTCAACACACCAAACCATTAAAGCAGTCGGATACAAACCCAGCGCCACAACCAGCAAGCCGTTGGCGCTGATGACAACCTGGGTATCTTGACTGATAGCAATCGGTTCGGGGCTATCCGGCGGCGGGTCGAAATACATGAATTTGACCACCCGCAAATAATAAAACGCCCCGATCACCGAGAATACCACCGACCAAATCGCCAAGCCCACCAGTCCTTCACCGATGACGGCTTGCAGAACCGCCAGCTTGGCGTAAAAACCCACCAGGAATGGAATTCCCGCCATCGACATCATGATCAACAGCATGAGGAAAGCCAGCCAAGGACTGTACTCATTCAAGCCCTTAAAGTCTTCGATGCGCTCAGCTTCGAAGCCTGCCCGGCTCAGAATGATAACGATGCCGAAGGCACCCGCTGCCATCAGCACATAGGTGAGGATATAGAATAAAGCCGCTGCATAACCGGCGGACGTGCCCGACAAAATACCCAGCAACAAAAAGCCGACATGAGCAATGGTCGAATAGGCTAACAGCCGCTTGATGTTGGTCTGCACGATAGCGACCAGATTGCCCAACGCGATGGACAGCGCAGCCAATACAATCAGCATTTGTTGCCAGTCCGTTTGCAAAGCACCTAAACCATCAACCAGTACCCGGATAAGCAGCGCAAAAGCAGCCAGCTTGGGCGCTGCGCCGAGATATAGCGTCACCGAAGTCGGTGCGCCTTGATACACATCAGGCAACCACATGTGAAACGGCACCGCGCCGAGCTTGAACGCCAGCCCTACCACCATAAATACCAACCCGAATACCAGCACCAGATTCCGAACGCCTTGTTCAGCGACCGCTTGGCCGACGGTATCGATATCCAAACTGCCGGTTGCGCCGTACAACATGGAAATGCCGTACAACAGCATTCCTGAAGCCAATGCGCCGAGCACGAAGTACTTCATGGCGGCTTCAGCAGCGAGCGGCGAATCCCGATCAAATGCCACTAGCGCATAAAGCGACAAGGACAGCAATTCCAGACCCAGATAAACGCTCAAAAAACTGTGGGCGGACACCATGATCATCATGCCTAACACGCCGAACAACCCCAACACGTAATATTCGCCCTTGAACAGCTCACGCTGGCGCAGATAGTCCCGCGAATATAGGAACACCACGGCGGAAATGAGATAAATGGCCAGCTTGAGGGTATCGCCCAGCGCGTCTTTGACGAAATGACCGTCGAAGGTAATCACGGCCTCCGTGGAATAGGAGCGCAAGGTCAACAACGCTGCGCCCAGCAGCGTGAACTGAGCGAGTCGGAAAGTGATGTGCCGCTGACTTTGGGTCAGAAACACATCCACCACCAGAATCAAGCAGGCCATGCCGGTGACGAACAATTCGGGCAGAGCGGGGACGAAGTCGGGTGCGACGAAATTCATGGTTTCCAATGACGCCTAGAACCTTGAAAGGGCAACGCCGGCTTCCGGCAGCTTGCTGATGGAAATATGCTGAATGAGATTTTCTACTGAAGCATGCATCACGTTAACCAGCGGATCCGGCCAGACCCCGACCAACAATACGGCGGCAGCCAAAGCGCTCAGCATCACGGTTTCCCGCCGGTTGATATCCTGCAAGCCGGCAACTCGTTCATTGCCGATGTCACCGAAGATTACCCGCTTGACCAACCACAGCGTATAGGCTGCTCCCAAAATCAAGGTTAGAGCGGCCAGGAAGGCGATCCAGAAACTCGCCTTAAAACTGCCCAGAATCACCATAAATTCGCCGACGAAACCCGAGGTGCCTGGTAACCCGGCATTGGCCATGGCGAACAGCACCATAAACGCGGCAAAACCGGCATGGTGTTCACCACCCCGCCGTAGTCTTCAATTTGCCGCGAGTGTAAGCGATCGTACAGCACCCCGACGCACAGGAACAACGCACCTGAAATGAAACCGTGGGAAATCATCTGCACCATCCCGCCTTCAATGCTTATGGCGGCTCCGGTCAGGCTGCCTGTGTGGCGGGCGATGCCGAATACGATGAAAAAGCCCAGGGTCACGAAACCCATGTGCGCGATGGAAGAATAAGCGATCAGCTTTTTCATATCTTGCTGTACCAGCGCCACCAAGCCGATATAAACAACTGCAATCAGCGACATGACAATAATCAAGCCGTGCAAGGCGCTGGCCGCATCCGGGGTGATGGGCAGGGCAAAGCGTACGAAACCGTAACCACCGACTTTTAAGGTGATCGCCGCCAATATCACCGACCACCGGTGGGCGCTTCCACATGTGCGTCCGGCAACCAAGTGTGCACTGGCCACATCGGCACCTTGACCGCAAAGGCCAGCAAAAAAGCCAGGAAAATCAGAATCTGCTCGTTCAGCGTCAAGCTGAGTAAATGAAATTCCAAAATCTCGAAGCTGCCGGACTGGAAATACATATAAATCAGCGCGACCAGCATGAATACCGAGCCAAGAAAGGTGTACAGGAAAAACTTAATGGTAGCGTACACTCGCCGCGGACCGCCCCAGATGCCGATGATCAAGAACATCGGAATCAGGCCACCCTCGAAGAACAGGTAGAACAACACCAGGTCCAGGGCGCAGAAAACGCCCAGCATCAGGGTTCCAGCGCCAGAAACGCGATCATGTATTCCTTGACCCGGTGTGTGACGTCCCAGCAGGACAGGATCACCAGCGGCATCAGGAAGGTTGTCAGCATGACGAACAGGATCGAAAATGCCGTCGACGCCCATCTTGTAGGTCAGGCCAAGGATCCACTCTCCCTCTTCCACGAACTGGAAATCGGGGTTTGACGGATCGAATCCGACCAGCAGGAACAGGGAAACAATGAACGAGAAACTGGTCGCGAACAGCG
>JAAUQA010000262.1 GCA_012032855.1 Candidatus Competibacteraceae bacterium | reverse complement strand
ACGTGCTGGCCGGGGTTGCCGCCATTGTAAATATCGAACACACCATGTGGAAACCAACCCAGTGTGGGGTCTGGAAGGTGCCACGGTCGGGAGCGAGGTTTTCGATTGATACCATTACCCGGTACGGCTCAGCTTGCGCCGTGCCGGCCAGCATGACAGCGATGGCAGCTGTTAAGGCATGTTGTTTTAGATTACGCGTGTTCATCGTGAAAAGCCTCCGATCATTTAGTGACAAGACATACCCTCAGCGAGCATGAAGGGATGGAAGTATTGTCTTGAGATCGGCCAGCAACCACATCCGACCTAAGTGGGGTTCGAGACGCGACTTTAGTCGCTTTCATTATTGAACAGGCAGGAAAAAAATGGCCCCATCTGGCGGAGCGTAACAGTTTTATTGCGGTATATAAGACAGGCGTGTCAGGGTGCGGATACCTGCTTTAAGGAGCGCAGGTTACTCAATGGTCAACGGAGGGCCTGTCGCTCGCCGGGTATTTACGCCAAGCGGGGCTTGTTACAACCAACTTAACGAGCTCAGCTTGATTTGACGTATCTGTCTTCCTGAAGACACTCTTCAAGTGGGTGCGGGCTGTATTTTCACTGATATGCAAATCGGCTTGGGTTTGCGTCAAGTCGCAGCCTCTGACTAGGCTCTCGGTCAATCTGGATTCCGCAGGCGTTAATCCAAACATCCGTTGGAGCAGTTCCGGAATCGTCTCGTCCGGCGTATCGGGATCCGAAATGAAGAGAAGAGCAATGCTTCTTAAGCTTCCGCGAGGCGTTGGCGAATGCCTTAAGGCACGCAAGGGCCAATCAAATCGATGTCCGCTTCCACCCTCCTTCACCCACAGAACTCTCGCTAGCAATCATGGACGACGGCGTGGAATTCGACACCCAAAAGACACACCAGCGCTCGTCCGGACTTGGGCTCGCTATGATCCACGAACGGGTAAGTAGCGCGAGGAGGTAGGGGTCAGATCTTCTTTTTGCCTCACGGTGTATGGGCGCAACCCTCTTGATGATCTTGCTTGCCGGCAAGTAGCGGATGCCAAGGACTTACCGACATCCCGCAGCGCATTGATGCATTCTCTCTATAAACTAAAATGATGGCGTCATTGAGCTGCGGGTTCTTGCTCGCATAGTAAACAAAAAGACTTAGCAGGAGACGGTTGCTTGGCTTCTGGTACTTCTCTCAGATCCCGCTCCTCCGATATTTATCAAAGAAAGACCTGACCCCGTTTTTTCGTGCAGGCCCAACTATTAAGCGCCCAGCGCCTTGCTTCCTCTACGCATCAGGAAATAACGTGGTCAGGGATGGGGCTTCCAAAATCTGCTCCAGCCACTGTTCCAGCTGGAGTTTCTCCGCCTGTTCAACCTGATACTCAATGCGTTCAGGCAAAGCCCCAAACCGTTGGTTCAACTGTTTCTTGAGCGTGCGGCGCAGCGAGCGTAGTTCACCTTGCTCAAGCCCTTGCTCCAGTCCTTGCTCCAGTCCTTGCTCCAGTCCTTGCTCCAGTCCTTTTTTACGCCCTTCTTCAAGACCCTGTTGTTTCCACTCCTGAGTCCAGGTTTGCATACGTTCGGCTAACATGGTCTGTACCTCGTATAAATCATCAATCGCTTGCAATTGATCTTCCGGGAATCGGGTGCGCACCAATAGCGGTTTGAGCCAAGCCAGAAACGCATCATTCAATTCCGCATAATCCGGGCCTTTTAACCAACCGATCAAGAGCCGGAGCAAGTTCAGAATATCCGCCGGTTCCCGGCTGTTTTCCAGGCGAAACAAAGCGGCCACCAGATTGCCCGGTAAGGCCAATTCTGAGTCCGTCAATCGCCCTTCGTCCAGCAGCAGGTATTCGAACCGGGGTTGATAGTGCGCTAACTCTGGTAGCGTTTCCAACATCTCCGCAACCTGAGTGGGCGCAGTCCAGGGTTGATCACCATTGTAGATCACCAGCGGCAATACCGGGGGCAGTTTGCCGCTGGGGGTGAGCTTTTTTGCGCAAGCAAGTCTTGATACAGCAAGCCCAGATAAACCCATAACCGCAACGCCATGAACGGATCAATGCGGGATTGGAATTCGATTAGCAACAGCACGTACAGCCAACCGTCACGAAAGCGTACCCGCCACACCACATCGCTTTCGCGCCAGCGCAGAGTGTCGCTGACGTAGTGCACGTTGAGTTTCTCCAACGAGTCGAAATCCAGCTGCTCTACCCAAGGTTGCGGTACAAACCCACGCAGCAGGTCCGCTACCATGCGCGGCTTGGAAAAGAGCAGCTTGTAGGCCGGATCATGAGTCATGCCTATAGTATAACTCGCGGTGGATTAGCCGCGTCGCCCCCGCCAGCCCAGCATCCTAGTTAGCATCAGTCCCGGGGCGATAATCTTACAAAAACGGTTCCGCATCGCCGCGACCTTGCCGCAACACCTGCGGCGCCTCCTCGGTCAAATCGAGCACGGTGGTGTACTCCAAACTGCATGGTCCGCCGTCGATAATCACATCCAGTTGATGGTCTAAGTGTTCCCGGATAATTTCCGGATCATTTAGGGACTGTTCCTCACCCGGCAGAATCAAGGTGGAACTCATGATTGGTTCGCCCAAAGCTTCCAGCAACGCTTGCACGATTGGAAGATCCGGTATGCGGATACCGATGGTCTTGCGTTTTGGATGTTGCAAACGCCGCGGGACTTCGTGGGTAGCACGCAGAATGAACGTGAACGGTCCCGGCGTCGCGGCTTTCAATAGCCGATACTGGGTGTTGTCCACTCGCGCATAGGTAGCGATTTCCGAGATGATCGCAGCAAACTAAGGTGAAGTTATGGTGTCTGTCCATGCGACGGATTTGGCGAATGCGCTCCATTGCAGCCTTGTCGCCCAGATGACACCCTAACGCATAACTGGAATCAGTGGGGTAGGCGATCACGCCGCCATCTCGAATAATATCCGCCGCTTGACGGATCAGCCGCCGTTCGGGATTGATGGGGTGAATACTGAAAAACTGGCTCATACTAATAAACTCAATTGCAACACGAGCTGACCAACTCAATGTGTAAGTCCAGCTTGCGGAATTGCCTCCATGGGTTTGGATTAGTGTTGAATGGCAGGAATACGTTCAGCGCATTAACCGCTACACTGTTGTGCAACCGATCAGATGCGCACCGTTTAATCTACACCTACACACTGCGCTAGATCATCTCACAAGTTTTATCAGCCATTATAAGGAGCCCAGCTTATGTTGTATGCCGTTATCGGTCGGGATAAACCGGGTAGCTTGGAAAAACGCCTGGAAGTTCGTCCCGCCCATTTGGAGCGCCTGCAGGAGTTACAAGCCCAAGGCCGCGTGGTGCTCGCCGGTCCTTGCCCTGCTATCGATAGCCCCGATCCCGGTCCGGCAGGGTTCAGCGGCAGTCTCATGGTGGTAGAATTTCCCTCTTTGGAAGAGGCAAAGACCTGGGCCGACGCCGATCCCTACATGGAAGCCGGTGTTTTTGCTTCAGTCGAGGTGATTCCTTTCAAAAAGGTTCTGCCATGAATGATAGAGTGACGCTGATCGAACAGCGCTTGCGCGCTGCACTGACACCAACCGAATTGGAAATTATTGACGACAGCGCGGCCCATGTCGGACATGCCGGTGCGCGTTCCGGCGGCGGGCACTTCAACGTCTTGATCGTATCTCCGCTATTCGACGGCAAACCCCTTTTACAACGCCATCGTCTGGTTTATCAGCGGTTGATGATCTCATGAAGCAAGAGATTCATGCGCTCAGCATCAAAGCGCTGACGCCCGCAGAATTGTGAAACCCACTAAACTGGAAGTATTCGCTGACATGTCTGACCGCAAACACCGTCTAGTTTTATTGGCACTGTTTCTGACTCTGAGTTACTCACTGTATGCCGCCGATCCGGCGGAGCAACAACCTGTTTCTCTTGATGCTACCGACTCGCTGGAGCAGCAGCTCACCCTCTTTTTGAAGGAAGTTTGATGGCTTCAAGGTAAAGGAAATTGCCCAGATCATGAACCAGACCGAGGCGATGGTGAAATATTACTTGCGCCTGGGACGCAGCAAGATGATCGATATTTTTGATCATCGCTGCTCTTTGATCAACAAGCAGGGAATTTGCCACCAGTGTACGGAATTGAACGGTATTTTTAATCCGCAGCAAGATGCTCAGGAAGCGTTGGTGCGCATTCAGATGGTGCGGGATGCGCAAAATGAAAGCAAGGAACAGTTATTTGATCTTCGCCTAAAGATATTGCGGGAGTTAGATCCGTTTGAATCGGGAGCTGCTGAATTGCAGTTGCATCATTTAGAGCATAATCGGCAGGTGATGGAGGCCTATTTAGACGAGGAATCGTGAAAGCCTATCATTTTTTAGCTCTGGATCGTCTAAAAAGAAAAAGGAGTTAAACATGACAGACATCTCTTTATTACCCGCAGGCAAGGCCGTGACGGTGAAGACAGCATTTAGCCGGGAAACGGCCGTACGCCTACCCATTCAGGCCGATGCGGCAATTATTTGGTCGCTGCTGACCAATGCGGCTGACTTTCCCCGATGGAACCGCACCGTGGTTTCAGTTGAAGGGGATATTCAGCTTGGGCAAACCATCAAGCTCAAATCGACGCTTGATGAGAAGCGGACCTTCACTTTGAAGATAAAGGAAATGGAAGCTGAACGCCGGTTGGTATGGGGTGACAACCAGGGCAGCCGCGTGTACAGCCTGGAAAAAGGCCAACAAAACGCCATTGTTTTTACCATGCGCGAAAAAATTGGGGGCTTATTGTTCCGTTGTTTTCACGATTTATCCCCTCATTTGACGAATCGTTTGAACAGTTTGCGGCCGATCTAAAACAAGAAGCTGAAGCGATTCAAAATCGGCAGGATTGACAGTCAGTTCAGTCTGCTACCCAAAAGGAGCAAAACAAATGGAAAAAAGAACGCAAGATAACCCGTGGCGGCTAAAAACACCGCCATTGACATCAGAATATGAAATGTACGTGACGGAAAAAGACGGCCGTGAAATTATCGTCTGCACGGTAGGCAAAACGGTGCTGCATTACGACTATCGCGCACTGGCCGATCTCCATGCCATGCTCGAAAACATGGGGATTGGATGCCCCTGGGCAGTAAGGACGAAAAACAGGAAACCAAACCAGGAACGGTGGAACACTGGGCTCGTTCCCCGGAAAACCCCATCGGCGGATGGTACGGGCTGAAAAAGGGCTATCGAGGGCGTTTTGCCCTGTACATTTCGCCCCTCATGGAAGCCTTGGGGCTGGCCGAGGTAGAGCATAACCCACGCAATAACCGGATGAGGGCCAAGTAGCCCCCTCAGAGGAAGTAGATCAGCCGAGAACGAAAATGGATAAATCGCAAAAAACGATTCTAGTGACCGGCGCGACTGGCAGACAGGGCGGGGCGGTATTGAAACATTTACGGACAAATGGCTGGAAAGCT
>JAAUQA010000261.1 GCA_012032855.1 Candidatus Competibacteraceae bacterium | reverse complement strand
CGAGCTGGAAGGCGAGACTGAAGGTGGGCTGGTCATCAAGCGTCCCTGGCCGGGCCAGATGCGTTCGGTATTCCGCAATCATGAGCGCTTCGTTAAGACCTATTTTTCCACCTATCCCGGCACCTACTTCAGTGAAGACGGTGCGCGCCGCGACGCTGATGGGTATTACTGGATTACCGGTCGCCTGGACGATGTCATCAACGTTTCGGGGCACCGGATGGGTACCGCCGAGGTGGAAAGTGCGTTGGTGTTGCATGACTCGGTTGCCGAGGCAGCCGTGGTCGGTTACCCGCATGAGATCAAGGGCCAGGGTATCTACGCGTATGTCACTCTGATGGCCGGCGTGGAGCCGACCGATGATTTGCGTAAAGCTCTGGTGCAGCACGTCCGCAAGGAAATCGGTCCAATTGCCACGCCCGATATTATCCAATGGCGCGGCTTACCGAAGACTCGTTCCGGCAAAATCATGAGGCGTATTTTGCGTAAGATCGCGGCGAATGATGTTGGCGCATTGGGCGATACTAGCACCCTGGCCGACCCGGCAGTCGTTGACGAACTCATTTCCAACCGGGAAGTGAAATAAACCTAACCATAAAAATAGCTAGCTTGTTGTATGCGCCCCGGACGTCTTTGACGTTCGGGCTTTTTTTTGGGGTCGAGAAAAGTGCAACCGGCTCAATAGAGATCCTTCAATGGATCGTCTTTGGACCGATTGTTGGTCGGCGTATCGCTGTAGCCTAGATCATCCGGATCCAGATCATCAAAAGGACCTGACCAATCGTCAGGAGCCTCAATAGCTTCTAAGGGGAGGTCGTACCAAGTATCGAAATCAATTTCTTCGATTTCGCCCTCGGCATATTGAATTTCCACCGTTTGAGCGTCCTCATCCAGAGCGACTACCTCGAATTCGGCCAAGGACTCAAGGTTTCTGTACCAGTTAGCGACGATAGGATCTAACTCATTCATGGTTACCCCTCTTGGTGGATTTCAAGTGATCGTACAACAACCCCATTAGCAATAGTTTAATCGTACCTATTCATCAAGTTCAGAAACGATCTTAATGCTGGAAAACGATGACCTGTGTCGGTCGCAGCACATAAACCCGACCGTCCTCTCCCTTATAGTCATAGCCCTTGCGGACTTCCGCTTTAATGGATTCGGCGACAGCATCCGGGTCAAATTCCACGGCACAGGGTTCATTGCGATAGTAGTCGATAAGCGCGCTCGGCTCGACGACAATCGGTCGAATCCCGACCTGCTCCAAAATGGGTAACAATTGCGTACGCAAAATCGCGTAACTGTTGCACCAGGCGATTAAGATATTGGCGACTGTCGTTGATTCTTGCCGGCTTGCTTCGATCAGTGAGCGGGAAAGCCGCTCGCCCTCATCAAGTCCATCCAGTACCGGTAGGACATATTCGGCAACGCAATCCAACACGCCTTGCTTTAGCTGCTCAAGCTGTTCGCGTGACTGAAATATCTGTTGATAGCGGGCGTTGCCTCGCGCAGTAAGGGTTTGTTCACGACGCTTATAGGCACTGGGCCATTCACCTGCGTCCTGTAATAAATCGGTCCACTGCTGAGCAGTCAACGGTGCATCCAAGGGTTTCTGATCCTGTTCCATTGAAACCTTGGCTAACTGATCAGGCAGTTGAGTCAGCGTTTGGGTTAATAACCGTAGTCCTTCGTATCGGTTGTACCAATCATCATGAAAGCGATTCGGTAATTCGGTCTGTGCCTTAGAAAATCGATCTAATTCGCCTTCGAAAAGCGTCTGCGCTGATTTAATCCCATCGTGAAGACGCGCGGCACGAGTACGCCAATACGCGCAAGCAGCCTCGCAGGCGACTATTGCTTTCATGTCAGCTTGATAGGATTCGCCTTCCCGGTGCTGTGCTTCAGTGGTCAGTTGGGCGATAGCGGTTGCCGTGCTCAATGGAGTGTTCCGCGCCTGATTATCTGGTCGATTTTTCTATTCGCTTATGATCCGAATCGTTTTTGCCCGCGCATCTCCAGAGCGCAGCAACGCCTCGGCAGCGGGCACATCGAGTGCACCATTATGTTCGTTAGCGTATTGCACGATGGGGCGGCTTTTCAAGTTGCCCGGTAATTGCACCGCGGTAAAGTGAATAATTCCATCGGCGTCTAATTCGAATACCACACCGATAGGGACCATGTTCTGCTGCGGTGGGGCGACCGGCAAAGTCAGCTGGCCTAAATAAGTGTTTTGCCGGGGGTTACAGTCCTCACCACGATACACGGTGAGGACGACTTTTTCCTGGCCGGGGCGATTGGTAAAGCCCAAATATCCGCGCTTGCAAGGGTATGCCGTTTGCCGGGGGATCAACGCCTGGAAAGCCAGTTCGCTGTGTTCGTTGAGCATATCAACGCCCAATGAATGACCGGTCACGTTGCTAACCCGCACCGGCACGGTGTCGCTGGCCTCAGGCAAAAAAAGATTAGCCGCCATAATGGCGGCACCGTGCGCAACCACCTCATCCACTCGGTCGGCGATGCAGGGTTGTTTGATTTCTCGCGCGATCACCGCCTGCACAGCAGGGCTTTTGGTAGAGCTGCCGACTAAAATCACCCGATCAATATCTCGCGGGAGCAGTTCAGCATCGTTCAACACCGAGCGCATGCTGGCGATAGTGAGTTGCAGTTGCGGTTCGATCAGCGTGTCATACTGGGCGCGGCTGAGTGTTATATCCAATGGATAGCCCATACAGTCCGGTACGGTGATGGCTGCATATTCGCTCTGCGATAACTCAATCTTGGCGGTTTCAGTGGCTTTTTTGAGGCGCTGGCGCGCCAGGATAGCCTCCCGCGAGTTCGATCCCAACACGTCGAGTCCGGTCTGAGAGCGAAATTGTTCACTAACCCAATGCATGATCTCCTGATCGAAATCATTACCACCCAGGTTGTTGTTTCCCCCAACGGCCTGTACATCGAAGTCATTGCCTTTAACCTGCAGAATGGACACATCAAACGTGCCGCCGCCTAGGTCATACACCATGATGGTTTGATCGCGGCCTTGGTCCAGGCCGTAGGCAATCGCTGCCGCTGTAGGCTCGGGAATCAATCGCAAGACATTCAAGCCGGCTGCTTCACCGGCACGCTTGGTTTGTTCGCGTTGTACTTCGGTAAAGTAAGCGGGCACAGTAATCACCACATTCCAAACGTCTTCGCCCAAATACTCCCGAGCGCTTTGAATCAGTCGGCGGAGAATAAGGCTACTGATAGTCACTGGCGACAGCGCGCGACGGCCCAGGTGATAGACCTTGTCGGGATCGCCTATGAAACGTTTGACAGACGTGATCGTATTGACAGGATCTACTAATAGCCGGGATTTGGCCGGCACACCGACCAACACGCTGCCGTCGTTGCGAAAAGAAACCACCGAGGGCATGGTCCGTTGCCCATCAATAGGAATCGTCTCCACCACCCCTCGGCGATATACCGACACCACGGAATTTACTGTGCCCAGATCGATACCTACGGCGTAGGACATAGCAGGTCCACTCTAAACTCAACTGTGTGAAAAATTAGCGGGGGTAACACTAAAGTCAACTAAGCTACGTTAACAGATTATTTTACCCATTCCCCAGCAACATGAGATCACCGGACTGACCGGAACCGGCTAAAGTGTGAACCCAGAATTGTCCGTATTCCATCTGTATTTCATCAATCCTTCTCGCTACGGTGAAGACGGCTATGTGGTGTTTTGGCACTATCCGCCCCTACCCAATAACACGCTGGCTTGTCTGAACGCCCTGGCGCTGGATTGCGCGCGGCGCGAAGTGCTGGGTAGGGGAGTGCACATTGAAGTGACGGTGTGGGATGAGACCGGCGGTCCCGCTCCATTGGAGGAGATCAAGGCGCGGATCAAGGGCGGTAACGGCTTGGTGGGGTTAACCGGCGTGCAGAGCCACCAGTATCCGCGGGCCTTGGACCTGGCTCGCCAACTGCGGTCCGCCGGGGTGCCGGTATGCATGGGGGCTTTCATGTCAGCGGTATAGTGGCCATGTTCAGGCACGCCACGCCGGAATTACAACAAGCCCTGGCAATGGGGGTGAGTCTGTTCATCGGCGAAGCCGAGGGTGGACGTTTGGAAGAAGTGCTGCGCGATGCCCAGGCAGGCACCATGCGGCCTATCTACGATCACCTGATGCAACCGCCTGACCTTGAAGACGAGCCTGGCCCGACCTTGCCGATAGAACTGTTGCGCCAGACCCGGGGTGTTGCTCCCCTGGATGCCGGTCGGGGATGCCCTTTCATCTGCAGCTTTTGCACGATTATCAACGTCCACGGCCGTGGCGGACGTCAGCGCCGGGTGGAGGATGTGCTGGCGACGCTACGCGCCTACCTGGATCAAGGGGTGCGCTTCTTCCAGATTACCGACGACAACTTCGCCCGGCTGGCCAATTGGCGGGAGATGCTGATAGCTATCGGGTGATGCTTCAGGTGTGGATATACAACCATTTATCAGCTACGCTAGGGACGTTGTCCACCACGGAGGTAGCGCTGGTCGATGGCCTTGATATCAGATCATTGTCCGGCTTGCAGTAGTGATCACGTTGTTAAGCGGGGCAAGACTCGTGAAGATAAGCAACGCTATCTGTGCCGCAATGAGACGTGTGCGCGCACCAGTTTTATTCTGGACTACAGCTATCGTGGCCGGCTCCCCGAGGTGAAGGCGCAAATGGTAGAGATGGCGCTGAACGGCAGCGGCATTCGTGATACGGCGCGGGTGTTGAAGGTGAGCCAAACGACGGTCATTGATACCCTCAAAAAAAGCCACCGTGCTGGAACCGATTAATCGCTCACATCTCGCCACATTGACTGGTCCGGACACGCCAGTGATGTTGCGTCGTGTCGAGGAAGTCGAAGCCGACGAGCAATGGTCGTACGTGGCGAAGAAAAAGCAACCGCGCTGGTTGTGGCAAGCGTTGGATCATCGCACGGGTACGGTTCTCGCCTATGTGTTCGGGCGGCGCGAGGACCGAGCATTTCTACAACTCAAAGCCTTGCTTGAACCGTTCGGGGTTACTCACTATTTCACCGATGGTTGGGGCGCTTATCAGCGCCACTTAGAACCTGAACAGCACGAGATCGGTAAGCGCAATACCCAACAACTTGAACGCAAACACCTCACGTTACGGACCCGCATCAAACGTCTTGCCCGCAAGACCATCTGTTTTTCCCGCTCGGTCGAGATGCACGATACCGTGATCGGATTATTCATTAATCGCGTGGAATTTGGGCGATGCATTTAACGAAGTATCCACATCTGAAGCATCACCCTCGTGGCCTGGTCTGCAGATACCCGTCGCATGTAGTCGTTAAGACCTGATCTGACACCTTATCCGTCGATTGGCCTGAGACGCCTATTTTGGCCTATGGAAGACCCTTTAAAGCAGCTTCTAACTTGCAATCAAACCAAGAGTTTGTAATGCTTTCCTCGCAAGCTCG
>JAAUQA010000260.1 GCA_012032855.1 Candidatus Competibacteraceae bacterium | reverse complement strand
TGTCAATAGTAAACCCAAGCTACACCTTAAAATAAGTCACAAAATTTAGTGGATTCAAAACGTGGTGATATTGCTCTGTTAGTGATTTGGATATTGATCATTAAGAACAGCACGGTGCTTTTCAACATAGGGGCGGGTGATTTTGTCAATCAACCCTTGCTGTAGTAGATGTTTATAACAGCCGTTGAACGCTTCCGTTATGGATTGGTCTCGAAAATATAATTGTTGCGGGCTCCTGGGGAAGAGTTTTCTAAAAACAATCGATACTGAAGGATCAATATACGGTTCCTGACCTAATTGTGTTCTTTCTTGGATCTGTGCAAAAGCATCGGCCATCACCAATCCATCGCCAAGAATCGCGTCTGTTCTGCCACTCAAGAGCAGCCGAATTTTATCAAAATTATAATGGTGTTCGACAAAAGTGCTGAATTTCGCAACCTGCTCGGTAATACCGGGTAGCCTGTCAGCCTTCAGGGAAACTAATACACGCTTGTCATGCAAAGCCTCTATCGCATCTATTTTATTGAGATCGGAATTTGCCAACACAAGGGCTCCGTATTGAAGATGATGAAACGGTACTGTGGCATAACCGGGTAAATCTTGACGATCAGTATCCGCTATCGCTAATCCGTCATAAGCCGGGTTTTCCATATATTCCTGCTGATGTCGGCCAAAGGGAACGATGGTGAAGCGGACCGTATGCCCGCAGTTTAACAAGCTTGCTTTGATCACATCCCCAATCCGACCACGGCCATTTTCATCGATTTGCGGGGGAATGTTGGGACCGATCATATGGATTTCCGCGGCATACCCGCCCGATAGATAGAGCAGGCAGAGAAGGCATAACAGGTTGATGATCAAATAATTCAAGCCCCGCTTCGCAGTAAATATTGAACAGTGAAAAAAACCAGCGCAGCAGGGATTGAGAGGTGCTAATCGTTACGATCCAAGGCCCGCCAATAGGCTAATCGCTCACCGATTTTGATTTCCAATCCTCTCGCTACAGGCTGGTAATACTGCCGTTCTCCCAAGGCTATAGGGAAATAGGATTCGCCGGCCGCGTAGCCTTCGGCTTCGTCATGCGCATACCGATACCCTTTGCCGTGCCCCAGTTTTTGCATCAGTGCCGTTGGCGCATTCCTCAGATGCACTGGGACATCCAAAGAACCTTGCTGACGAGCATCACTTAAGGCTGCTTTATAGGCAATATACACGGCATTGCTTTTTGGCGCGCAGGCTAGATATACCAGCGCTTGAGCTATGGCCAGCTCCCCTTCAGGGCTGCCCAAGCGTTCATAAGTTTCCCAAGCGTCCAAGGCGATATGCAAACCACGGGGATCGGCATTGCCAATGTCTTCTGAAGCCATGCGCAATACCCGGCGGGCAATATAGCGAGGATCGCAACCGCCATCCACCATGCGGGCAAACCAGTATAGCGCAGCATCGGGATTACTGCCGCGCACGGACTTATGTAGTGCAGAAATCTGATCGTAGAACAGATCGCCGCCGCGATCAAAACGCCTTACATCACTGCCGGTCATCGCTTCCGTCAGAGCCACAGCCATATCACCGCCGCGTGCATCGACCAAATCAGCAGCCAATTCCAGCAGATTCAATGCCCGCCGGGCATCACCATCGGCAATCCGGGCCAGTTGATGCCGTTGTTCATCGGCGACGGATAAACTCCGCTTCCCCAAGCCCCGTTCGCTATCCGTCAGCGCATGATTGATCAGCGAACGGATATCGGCTTGCTCAAGCGCTTGCAACACATACACCCGTAGCCGCGATAACAAAGCATTATTCAAAGCGAAACTGGGATTCTCAGTGGTCGCGCCGACGAAAATCAGGGTGCCGTCTTCGACGAAGGGCAGAAAAGCGTCCTGTTGCGCTTTGTTGAAGCGATGCACTTCGTCCACAAACAATACCGTTCGGCGCTGTTCGGCGCGCCATAATCGTTTGGCCCGCTCTACCGCATCGCGCACCTCTTTAACCCCGGCTAGCACCGCAGATACAGCGATAAATTGCGCACCACCGTGAACCGCGAGCAAACGCGCCAGCGTGGTTTTACCGCTGCCGGGCGGACCCCACAAGATCATTGAATGCGGGTTGCCGCGTTCAATTGCAGTACGCAGCGGTTTACCGGTTGCTAATAAATGACACTGTCCGACAAACTCGCCAAGACAGCGGGGACGCAACCGATCAGCCAGGGGGCGATTGTTGTTTTGCTTATCCGATAGATCAGACGAATCGGACGGATCGTTGGGATAGAACTCAGTCGGCATCACCGACCACATCAACACCCGGTGGCGGTGTGAACTCAAATTGGGTCGGATCAATGGCCACGTTGCGTTCCAGCTTGGCAAACGTGAGCCGAGTGCGTTGATTTAACGCATCCTCCAATTCGATAACCTGTAATTGCTCGTCTTTGAATCCGATGCTCAGTTGTTTGAACTCAGGCTGCTCTTGTTTGGGGAGTAGCACGAACCACTCCAGACCATCGCGCGCTTCCTGACTGTTGACGACGAACGTGTCTTCAATGGGTGCGGCGCCACTCAGCAATGCCAGCGGGGTGGCGCTTAAAGCCTCATCAAGCGCACGCACGGTAATTTGTTCTAATTCTATGTCGTAGACCCATAACCGCTTGCCATCAGCGACAATCACCTGTTCCGACGGTTGCGCATAATCCCAGCGAAATCGCCCCGGTTTTTGCATGACCATGCGCCCGCTGGAAGTTTCTAATGGATTGGATTGATCATCGAATACCTGTTGCTCGAATTCCGCGCTCAACGAACGCAGTTCTTGAAAGTACCGTTGTACCAGGGTTTCCTCTTGAGCAACCGCAGGGTTGCTCAGCAAGATGAGTAGACAACTTAAAAAACAAAGCCATTTATGCATGATGTGCACTCATTGTTGGGTCATGGCAGAAGGATTTTGTTTCCAATAATCTGTTACCCGTTGGATTTCGGAATCCTCGACACGGATCGTTCGCAAGCGTTTGGGTGTATCGGCGCCGGGCGGCAAATACAGCAACTCATCATCAGCCAATACTTCTGCATCGTCGCGATTGAGCACTAACCGGGAATCGGCCGCTGTGGCTACCTTCGAGACTAATCGGGCCGGAATGTGAGCCTTGAGCAATGTGGTCAACACCTCAGAGGAGGGCCGTCGGGAAGCCAGAATCAGATGCAAACCGACCGATGGTCCCTCAGCGGCAAGTTTAGCGAATACTCCCTCTACCCAGTCGCCCATGGCGTCGACGATATCGGCTAATTCGCTCACGAACACCGCAATCAAGGGCAGTGCCGCAGACGACGGTTCGGCTTGCTTTAGACTTTCAGTGTGAACCTTGTCGTCTTGAGACGTGGAGCGGTGGTTATACGCAACGATATCAGGCACATCGGCAGCCACCAATAGTTGTCTACGTCGTTCTATCTCTTTCTTGCACCAGACCAGCGCGTTGACGGTTTGATCAACGCGGTTAGTCATCGGTGTCAATAGTTGCGGTAGACCGGCGTAGGCGGCTAATGTTCCATCCTCATTATCCAACATCAGGAGTTGCAACTGTTGAGGGCTCGCCTTATACAGCAGACTCAACAGCACAACATGCAGCAACGCGGTGACCGCCGCATCGTCGGCGCCGACAATCAGCATATGCGGTAAGCGAGCCAGATCAATCACCAACGGATATTCATCGGCCACTTCCCCTAATATCAAAGGATTGGGCGCGGTATTCGCTTGATAAACCGATGAGGCGAGTAACACGCTTAATTGTCCGGCTTGATAGACGGGCGCCACATCGGACAATTTTATCGGCACCGATTCTGAATCGTATGGCGATGCCATAGAGGGTATAGGTGTTTTTTCATCGGCTTCCGGCTTACTGTTGGTCGGTACGGACAGTGCCGAGAACGGAGGTTCTTCACCAGCATTGGCATCAAGCTCCTCCGTGGCATAGTTCATGATTGGTTCAATGCGCTGCCGTTTTCCGGTTCGCAATGGCGCTGCTTTGGTGAGCTTGGGCGTGGCTTTAGCGGGTGTTGGAGCAACTGCTGGCGGTGATTCAGAGAAAGGGTTGAACGCTTCAGCCTGGGCTGGTTGGGGAACAGGGATCGGCGACGACAAGTCCGGTTCAGCTATAGGTTCTGCAGTCGTTTCGGTGGCCGTTTGCGAAGCATTATCTTCCGCTTCCAACCAGGACCTCAGGCCGGTCAGCAATTTGCTAGCCCCATTGAACAGGTTTAGTGTGACCGTACCGACGGCATCCAACAAATCCAGCCAAGAAAGACCAGTCGCCAAGGTAAACCCTGCGGCGAATAACACGAATAAAAATAACGTAATGCCGATAACATTGAAGGCATTACCCAACCAGGCAGCGAGGAAACTACCGAGGATCCCGCCGGCTGATGCATGAGGATGCACGGTTGCGGTATTGAACAGTAACTCCGCCAAGCCGCACCCGCTCCCCAAAATGACCAAAAAACCGAACAGACGGAACAGGATGATCTCAGCATCCGGATTTTGCAGCGTACCTGGTCTACACAAGCGCCAACCGCAAAACGCAACGCCGACGGGAAATGCATAGGCGAGAATACCGAAGAAATAAAACGTGATGTCGGCAAACCAGGCACCGGCGACACCGCTCATATTAGTGACCACCACGCCGGGAGCGGTGTGAGTCCAAGCCGGGTCTGCCGCCCGAAAAGTAAGCAGCGCCATCAGCAAGTAGATGGCAATGCCGCCGAACACCAGCAGCCCACTAGCCCGTAACAGCCAGCTTAAATAAGGCAGTATACTGAATTGATAAGATTTTTTTGGAGGTTTATTCTGTAAGCTGAGCCACGCGACTCTATCCTATGCTAACTATCTGGAATGCATTGAATGGGTTGAGTAACCCCCTGATGTTATAGCCTATCATGCTTGCTCGACAAAACAGATGTCGGTCGGTTTGGCTACTCACAGTAGTATAACGATACCGCAAGATACCCCAGCGAACCTGAGTACGACCTGAACTAACCCCGCCATGAAACCTCCAAAAAACGGTTTTATTACCCCAGTAGCTATCTTATGCGCACCCAACGCCTGACCGCTTTAAGCGAAATCGATGCCGTTCAGTGGAACGCCTTAGTTCGCAATAATAATCCATTTTTACGTTATGAATTTCTGAACGCTCTGGAACGCCATGCCTGCGTGGGCGAAAGCGCCGGGTGGCTACCCTGGCATATCGTCTGTTTTGATGATGATAATCGCTTGGTAGCAGCGACACCCTTATATCTCAAGGATAATTCCTATGGCGAATTTGTTTTCGATTTATCGATGGCGATGCATACGACGTTGAAGTGTGCGATTATCACTAGGACGAGGAGATATAACAATGAGCATCGACAACAAGGGCATGCGGCGGTGCCCCACGCACCCGGGCGAGATGTTGCTCGAAGAGTTTCTGAAGCCGCTCGGTCTGACGCAGACGGCGGCGGCGG
>JAAUQA010000259.1 GCA_012032855.1 Candidatus Competibacteraceae bacterium | reverse complement strand
GCCGTGCTGGCCATGGTCAATGGGGTAGCGACTTGCGGGAGTTTTTCAGCTTTGATTTTGTTCAGTTCATGGTCGCCGCGCAGACAGAGCGCGACTACCTCGGTGTCGCTGCCCTGTACCAGCAGGGTTTTCATGGTCTGCTGCGGATCGACTTTGAGAAACGCACTGACCGTGGCGATGGTGTGTTGATCGGGGGTCGCAACCTGGTTTAACGACAGAGTCGGGGCCGGTCTTTCCGCCTGTGGGGCCAGCGCTTCGGCCAATTCAACATTAGCGGCATAGGTGCCCTGCGAAGCAAAAGCAATGGCGTCTTCGCCTGAATCTGCCAATACATGATACTCCTGAGACCGGTTACCGCCTATGCTGCCGCTATCGGCTAACACGGCGCGAAAATCGAGCCCTAACCGCGAAAAAATACGACTGTACGCTTGCCCCATGACATCGTAGGTCGCCTGCAGGGAATCCGGGGTGACGTGAAATGAATAGGCGTCTTTCATCAAAAATTCGCGCGCCCGCATCACCCCGAAACGCGGTCTGATTTCGTCACGGAATTTGGTTTGAATCTGGTAGTAGCTGATGGGTAATTGCCGATAGCTTTTGATTTCCCGGCGCAGCAGATCGGCGATCACTTCTTCGTGAGTCGGGCCAAAACAGAACTCCCGCATATGGCGATCTTTCAAACGGAGCAACTCGGGGCCGTATTGTTCCCAACGCCCGGACTCCTGCCAGAGCTCGGCGGGTTGCACGGCCGGCATTAACATTTCCAAAGCGCCGATTCGATTCATTTCTTCCCGGACTACAGACTCGACTTTGCGCAACGTGCGCAAGCCCAACGGTAACCAAGTGTATATACCGGCCGCCAAACGACGGATCAGCCCAGCGCGGAGCATCAGTTGATGGCTGATCACCTCGGCGTCAGCCGGGGTCTCCTTTAACGTCGATAAGGGAAACTGAGATATTCTCATAGTATGAGGGGCTCCACAGCTGATCGCCCGGCCAAGACTGAACAAGAGGCACCTGAGCGCCAAGGCCGGACCATGTGCCGGATGGGTGGCAAAAGTTAGGGGTTACAGTAGTAAGTCATGTCTTTGCGTGCCTGAGCCAGGGCAGCGTTGCGTTGCTCGGTATCCAGCACAATCCGCTGACCCGCTTCATTAGTGCGCACCACCGGTTGACTACCCTCCAAGGCTTTTACGTTATTCGTAGCGGTTTCGCAATTCTTGGCAAATAATTCTGCGCGATCCTGTTTTTGCTGTTCGGTTTTTTGTTGCTGCTCGGCTTCTTCAGTCGCTTTCTCTGCAGCTTCGACTTGTTCTCTCAATTTTTCCATCGCTTCCTCAGGGTTGTTTTTGGGGGGAGCAGGTTTGTTGAGTTGCTCAAATTCAAAGCCGGTTGGGGGAGGCACCTCGGTATACTGCAGTTTGCCGTCAGCGTCCCGCCATTTATAGATCGACTCGCCTTGCGCCTGCGCCAAGTGCACAACCTGAGCCGGCACCGATAAGCTGTACAGCATTGCCGCAAAAAAAAGCATTAACTTCATTGTTTCCTCCAACCATTTAGGGGCTATTCCGCCGAATCACCTGAATCATATAATAAAATGAGAATTTGTCGTTGTGTAACGCAAATTAGGACATGCCTAAATAGGCGCGGTAAATTGAGCATTTTCAAAGCTTAATAATCAAGTCATAATTATTGTATACTGCCCAGCATGTAGGAATTCAAAGGTCGTCATAGTCACGACCGGTGTTTGGAACTCCATCTTCTTCTAATCGTCCCCAATCCTGAGCTTGAGGAGCTGAACGCTATGGAATTAACCGGAGCCGAAATCGTTGTCCGTTGCCTTAAGGAAGAGGGTGTCGAGTACGTATTTGGTTATCCGGGTGGTGCCATTTTGCATGTTTATGATGCGCTGTATCAGCAGAATGATGTCAAGCACATTCTGGTGCGTCATGAACAGGGTGCCGCCCACGCCGCCGATGGCTTAGCCCGCGCCACGGGTAAGCCGGGTGTTGTATTGGTCACGTCAGGCCCCGGCTTGACCAACACGGTAACGGGTATTGCAACCGCTTACATGGACTCTGTCCCCATGGTCGTCATTTGCGGACAGGTTCCCACCAAATTGATCGGTAATGACGCCTTCCAAGAAGTCGATTCGGTCGGCATCACCCGTCCGTGCGTCAACATAACTTCTTGGTCAAAGACGTCACTCAACTGGCTGAAACTATTAAGAAAGCGTTCTACATCGCCACCACAGGCCGACCCGGCCCGGTGGTTGTAGATTTGCCTAAAGATGTCACTGCCGCCAAAACTGAGTTCGTCTACCCGAAGAAAATCAAAATGCGCTCTTACAGCCCCACGGTGAAAGGCCATAGCGGCCAGATTCGCAAGGCTGTGGAGATGATGGTCGAAGCGAAACGGCCGATGATGTATACCGGCGGCGGCGTCATTCTGGGCGAAGGTTCCAAAGAGTTGGTCGAGCTGACTCGCATTCTGGGCTATCCGATTACCAATACCCTGATGGGGTTAGGTGCGTATCCGGGCACCGATCCTCAGTTCATCGGCATGTTGGGCATGCACGGCACTTATGAAGCCAATATGGGCATGCATGAGTGCGACGTGCTCATCGCCATCGGCGCCCGGTTCGATGATCGGGTGACCGGTGAACTTAGCAAGTTCTGCCCCCACGCACGCATCGTGCATGTGGATATCGACCCATCGTCGATCTCCAAGACCGTCAAGGTCGATATTCCCATCGTCGGCTCTGTGCCCCAGGTGTTGCGTTCAATGATCGAAATCATCCGGGAAAGCGGTATGAAGCCGGACGCCGAAGCCCTGGCCCTATGGTGGAGGCAGATCGACGAATGGCGCGCGGTGCAATCGCTTAAGTACGAGCAAAGCGACACGCTGATCAAACCCCAGTATGTCATCGAAAAGCTCTACGAAGCGACCCAGGGACAGGCGATTATTACTTCCGATGTCGGTCAGCATCAGATGTGGGCGGCGCAGTACTATCACTTCGATCGCCCCCGGCAATGGATCAACTCCGGTGGGTTAGGCACTATGGGGTTCGGGTTGCCGGCCGCGATGGGCGCCAAGTTCGCATTCCCCGACCGCGATGTGGTGTGCATCACCGGCGAAGGCAGCATCCAAATGATGTTGCAGGAACTGTCCACCATGCTGCAATACCATACCCCGGTCATCGTTGTGAATCTGAACAACCGCTACTTGGGCATGGTGCGGCAATGGCAGGAGTTTTTCTATGAAAAGCGCTATTCCATGACCTACATGGAAGCGCTGCCGGATTTCGTGAAGCTGGCCGAGGCGTATGGTCATGTGGGAATGCTGATCGAACAACCCCACGACGTGGAAAGCGCGCTGCGCGAAGCATTAGCGATCAAAGATCGCACCGTGTTCATGGATTTCATCACCGATCAGGAGGAGAACGTCTTTCCGATGATTCCAGCAGGCGGCGGTCAGAATGAAATGTTGTTGGCCGGTCGGGATAAAATGGTTTCCACCCACGAAGAAGGCATGGTGCTGGTGTAATTATGCGACACATAATCTCAATCTTATTGGAAAACGAGGCCGGTGCGCTGTGCCGGGTAGCCAATTTATTTTCGGCGCGCGGCTACAATATCGAAAGCTTGACCGTAGCGCCGACCGAAGATCCGACTCTGTCACGGATGACCTTGGTTACCCGTGGTTCGGATGACATCATCGAACAGATCGTCAAGCAGCTGAACAAGTTAGTCGATGTGGTTAAATTAAGTGACCTGACGGAAGGCAGCCACATTGAGCGCGAGTTGATGATGGTCAAGGTCAAGGCCAGCGGAGAGCAGCGTTCTGAAATGTACCGCCTCACCGATATTTTTCGTGGCCGCGTCATCGATGTGAATGACTCCAGCTACACGATTGAATTGACCGGCACCAGCGACAAGCTGGACGGTTTCCTCAATGCCGTCGATCATGACGATATTCTGGAAGTGGTTCGTTCCGGCGTCACCGGCATCACCCGTGGACAACGCGCCCTGCGCGTCTAGTCTGACTAGGCCGGTCTCTTGCCGAGGTCGGCCTTTTTCTTTTCTCCGCTCAGGAACCGTTGCACCATGAAAATTTATTACGACAAAGACGCTGACCTGTCCATTGTCCAGCGCAAAACCGTGGCCGTCATCGGCTACGGTTCCCAAGGCCATGCCCATGCCAATAATCTCCAGGACTCCGGCGTGGCTAACGTGTTGGTTGGGCTGCGCCCCGGTTCAGCCTCGGTCGCCAAGGCCGAAAACGCCGGACTGGCGGTGCGCAATGTTGATGAAGCCGCCGCGGCGGCGGACTTAGTCATGATTCTGGCGCCCGATGAGCATCAAGCGCGGTTATACCGGGAACAGATCGCTCCCAATCTGAAACAGGGCGCCGCGCTGGCATTTGCCCACGGCTTTAATATTCACTTCGGCCAAATCGAGCCGCGTTCGGATCTGGATGTCATCATGATCGCCCCCAAAGGCCCCGGTCACTTGGTGCGTTCGACTTACGTGGAAGGCGGCGGAGTACCTAGTCTGATCGCCATTCACCAGGACGCCAGCGGTCAGGCTAAGGAACTGGCCTTATCTTATGCCTCGGCCATCGGTGCGGGCAGAGCCGGCGTCATCGAAACTAATTTCAGGGAAGAAACCGAAACCGATCTGTTCGGCGAACAAGCGGTGTTGTGCGGCGGGTTAACCGCTTTGGCACAGGCCGGCTTCGAGACCTTGGTGGAAGCCGGTTATGCGCCGGAGATGGCCTATTTCGAATGTTTGCATGAGCTGAAATTGATCGTCGATCTGATGTACGAAGGCGGCATCGCTAATATGCGCTATTCCATCTCCAACACTGCGGAGTACGGCGATCTGACTCGTGGTCCACGCATTATCACCGAGCAGACTCGGGAGGAAATGCGGCGTATTCTGAGCGAAATTCAACGCGGTCAATTTGCGCGTGAATTCATTGCGGAGAATCAAGCCGGGGCGGCCACTCTTAAAGCCATGCGTCGGATCAGCCGTGAGCATCAGCTCGAACAGGTGGGCGGACAACTGCGCGACATGATGCCCTGGATCAAAGCTAAACGCTTGGTCGACACCAGCAAAAACTGATCCCTTCGACTGCTGCGGAACTTTCGCTCCGCCCCTCAGAGCATCCCGGTGATGAACGAAATCGATGATATCAAGCGTCACCGGGGTATTTATCTGCTGCCGAATATCTTTACGGCAGCCGCGCTGTTTGCCGGTTTCTATGCCATCGTCGCGTCCATGCAGGGTCGCTTCGAACCCGCGGCAATTGCGGTGTTTGTCGCGATGGTGCTGGACGGTTTAGACGGGCGGGTAGCCCCGACTGACCAACACCGAAAGCGCGTTCGGGGCTGAGTTCGACAGTCTGGCGGATATGGTTTCTTTCGGTCTCGCGCCGGCTTTGGTGATGTATCAATGGGCCTTGGCCAGCATGGCCGAA
>JAAUQA010000258.1 GCA_012032855.1 Candidatus Competibacteraceae bacterium | reverse complement strand
AACGGTCACGGAGCAGATTGCGGGCTTGATAGTTACGCACCCCTTCCCAAAACGTCGTTTGCGTGGGGGCGACGGCTAAATCGTCAATGCTGAAAACGCTGGGCTCGGATTTGAGCAACCAATAATTCATAATCTACAGCAGAATCAGTTACCGTTTGACCTGCGAATCATCGGCTCCAATCCGGCTGGGCTGTGGCCCGCTCTGACCGCGATATTTCGCTCCGGTGCGCTTGTTATAGGGCCGCGCAGCCGGGCTGGACAAGGTCTCGAAATTGATAGCGCAGATCGTCATACCGGGCCGTAGCGCCAATGGTAATTTACCGCTGTTGAAGCATTCCAACACAATCGCCCCACTCCAGCCGGGATCAATACGGTGTGCCGTAACATGCACCATCAAGCCTAACCGGGCGAGGCTGGAACGCCCGTCTAACCAGCCGACCAGATCGTCTGATAAGGTCACTGATTCGGCAGTGACTGCCAGCGCCAATTCGCCGGGATGCAGGAAAATGCATCTTTGGCGGCGATTTTGATTTCCTTGCTCATGATCCGATCAATAGCGTGGTTGACCTCTTCCGTTGGACCGCTGAGATCGATATAGGGGGCAGCGTGATCGTTAAACACCCGAAACCGATTGCCTAACCGGAGATCGACACTGACCCCGTTGATCGCTGTAGCTGCAGGCTGAGGCTCAATGCGGATTTGGCCTGATTCCAGACAACTCTCAATATCCCGATCGCACAACCGCATGGTCAGCCCGCCGCCATTAGCTATTCTGAATCACAATATTGGGGAATTTCTGGCTGTAACTCTTAGCCTGCAACGCCAATTTAGCCGCGGCCTTACGGGCAATTTCCCGGTAGATTAGAGAGATGGGGCCATCCGGTTCCGCTACCACGGTCGGCGTACCGTTGTCGGCTTCCTCGCGGATCCGGATATCCAGCGGCAGCGCGCCGAGAAATTGCACGTTATGTTGTTTGGCCATGCGTTGACCGCCACCCTCACCGAAAATATGTTCTTCGTGACCGCACTGGCTACAAATATGCGTGCTCATATTTTCCACCACGCCTAACACCGGCACTGACACTTTCTCGAACATCTTTAAGCCTTTACGGGCATCCAACAGTGCGATGTCCTGAGGCGTCGTAACGATGACGGCTCCACTGACCGGCACCTTTTGCGACAAGGTTAACTGGGTATCCCCGGTGCCGGGTGGCAAATCAATCACCAAATAATCCAGATCCCGCCAATGGGTTTCGTTGAGCAGCTGTTCCAGCGCCTGGGTCACCATTGGTCCACGCCAGATCATCGGCGTTTCTTCTTCGATCAAATAGCCGATGGACATGGATTGCAGGCCGTGACTTTGCACCGGTTCCAACGACTTGCCGTCTTTGGAGTCGGGTCGTTGCTGCGCGCCCAACATGCGTGGTTGGCTGGGGCCGTAAATGTCCGCATCCAAAATCCCTACGGTTGCGCCTTCAGCTTGTAGGGCAAGGGCTAGATTGACGGCTGTAGTCGATTTGCCTACTCCGCCTTTGCCGGAAGCAACGGCGATAATGTTTTTGACGTTAGGCAAGGGTTTCAAGCCCTTTTGCACTTCGTGGGTAGTGATTTTAGTGGTGACCTTGACGGTTACGCTGCCGACGCCGGCGAGCACGGCAAGGCGGCTTTTCAATGCCTCGGCCAAGGTGTCGCGATAACCGGCGGCAGGAAAACCCAGCTCCACACCGACTTCGACCCGATCACCGGTAATGTCGATGGTTTTAACCGATTTGGTGGAGACGAGATCTTTTTCCGTGTAGGGATCAATGTAGTCCTTAATAGCGGTTTCCACTTGTAACCGGGTAATTTCAGTCATGACAACCCTCCTGAGGCGAATCGCTGCAATGGCGGTGCGTTAAGCGTGGTTAGCGCGCCATTGTACCTGAATCCCTGCCGATAAATACCGTTGAGATTGTGGTGTTTAGCAATTCAGCGATAGTCGTAATACACTTCTGTCACACGACTCCGGCGCGTATCCAAAGTGCAATTGTAATCAATGCTTCGCCAATCGGATCGGGTTCGGATGCGGGCTGGTCCCCTCACGGTTTGGCGGTTTTTGGAAACGGCAGAGATATCCGCAGCATCGAAAGCGATCTGGGCGGCATACCCTAAATCCCGACTGATTCTATCCACTACCGCCGATTGGCATGGCACGATTACGTCGGTGTCTACCGACCCTGACTGGTCAACAGCTTGGGTGTTCACCTGGGTCACTTTGCCCTGGCGCAGGTCGATGACACATTCGTACGCGATAAGGTTACGTTTGCGGCCAGCGCGCAAAGTGGCTTCTCCTCGCACACCTTGCTCGCGTCTGGAAATGCCATATGCTTGGCCCGTGTGAAAATCGAGTTTGGTGTTATTGCCATAGTCTTTTCCGGCTTCCCAGCGCACCATTTTCTGACACAACGCGACGTTGCCGGTTGCTTGATGGCCGCCGCCGTTCCCTGGGGGTCTATTGGTTTCGGTATCAACAACGGCAAATTTAGCACTACATCCCTTATCTACCCATATACCGCCCCGTTCATAGCCCCAAGTCCGGCCTTCGGCGCACGGGGAATTTGATAGCTGTAGGACCAGCTGCACCTGGCCTTGAACCTCGCAGCGGGTACGGCGGAACTTCTTGCTGGAACAAGTAAAAGTGCGTTCACTTCCCCCCCCGGGTTGGCCTTGTTGCTCAAACAGGTAACTGTATTGCTCTCTTTCACGCCGATATTCCCGGGTATGTTGATACGTCTCAGGAATCCAAAAACCGTTATCCGGGGTACAGGTTCGGCATACGCCCCGGCTGTCATACCACTGCATCGTGTCACCGGAAAAATAAAAACCCCGGCGATTCGGCGTGAGCCGTTCTATAGGAATGGGGAACCCGTTATCCGGCGTACAGGTATTACAGACACCGTAGTTATCATGCCAGCGCATATCCTGGGTATCGAAATACATGCCGTTATCATAAATCCGCTCAGCCAGGGCAGGTAGAGCGCACAATAACAAGCTCATGCAGAGGCTGAACCTAATTGAAAATTGTATTGGTCGCATCGTTCAATAATCCTCGTGAGTTAACCCAGGAATCGCGCAGGTAGCTGCTATGGAATGATGAGATCGCCGCCTTCCATCTGCACTACTTCCACCCGATCGCCTAACATAATCAGTCGGCCGGTACGTCGGGTAGCTCCAGTGTCGGTGAACTCGAATAGATAGATCCGCTCCAGTGCTAACCGGCCATTTTCCTCGCGCCTTGGCCACAGGCTGTCGAGTGCTACGGTATCGTCCAATAGCTGCACTTCGCTTTGCCGGCAGGCTCGTGCGCTGGCTATTCTGGCCCGCTCCCGCGCTCGCAGGCTGCTTTGCCAAAACCACAGCAGCAGACCTAATAGCGATAATAGTACCAGCCACGTAATCATCGGTTCAGACAATAACCGAACCCTGTTCGAATAAGGCGCGGAATTGTTTGGGTACGTGACATACCCGGCGTGCTTGATAATCGAAACACACCAACCCGGTTTTAGCCCGCGCCACTTCGCGTTGGCTGGCATTGTCGCTAATCCGATAGACAAAATCGCAGCCGTAAGGGTTGAAATTGGCAGCGACCACCTCGAATCTCAAGGTCTCGCCATAAAAGGCTTCGGATTTATAAATGACTGCTGAGTCGGCGATGATCAGGCCCACCCCGAAGACATCCATCCCTGCCGGGTCTAGTCCCCGACTGGCCATGAATCGGGAACGCGCTTCTTGTAACAAAGACACTAGGTTGTCATTACCCAGGTGACCGGCATAATTGATATCGGTTACTCGTAGCGGTATTTCGGTGGCAAAGTCGAAAGTCTCCGGTAAATCGAGTTGTATTCTGGCCATAGCTCCCAACGAGGGTTAAGTGTGCGTTAATTAAGTATCGCGGAGATGGGTTATCAATGCTTCCGGTCCGGACAACTCAGCCCAAACGCCGATTTGCCGTACTTCATCCAAGAACACAGCGCATTCTTCTTCTTTAGGCCACAAGGCGGCACCAAACCGAACTCCTGCTGCAGCTGCCGCCAGCGCATCTTTAGGCGAATCGCCGATATACACTACCTCATCAACAGTCAATTCAAGGCGCTTGAGAGCAAGGAGTATACCTTCCGGGGCTGGTTTCTCTTCTTCAACATCGTCATCGTAAACGGCCACATCGAAACAACCGAGATCAACCGCTTGCCGGGTAATTTCCCAAGCGCCCCGGCTCTTGCCGGTGACAATTCCCAAACCGATTTGTTGCCGTCTGAGCTCATTGAGCATCATTTCGACACCGGTATAAACGCCACCGAAAAGGCTGGGATGTAGGACGCGATAATGCTGTAAAAAGCGTTGATGCGTTTCCGGAGCCTCTGCTCCCAATAGCCGATGTAACATCCTGATTTCGGAAGTCGGACGCAGGTTAATCAGCTCCGGCAAGGTCACTCGCCGTTCAAAGTGTGGCTCAAACGTCCTGATATACGCCTCAATATAAAGGCGCCAGGTGTCGACCAACGTACCATCGACATCGAAAAGTATGCAGCGAATCGTGTGCTTCACGTTTAAATCCTTTCATAGCGCAATAGGGGGTGCGCAAAACGAACCGACTTGAACCGGTGGCCTGTTAAAGGTAACGACTGGCTGCTTCGAACAGATTGGTCGGCGGTGGTAAAGCGTTGCTTGGAAAACGAATCAATTGGATCACCAAGCGACGGTTGTTTCCCAGTAGCGCTTCTTCGAACGCCAGTCTGTTGACGGGATACTTCGAACCCGGCGATGCTTTGAAGTTCATGTGGTCCAGATTCAAGGACAGGTGATCTACTTGCAAGTGTTGTTCGGCTTCATTCAGCCCCTGGGCAATTTCCGCAAGGTAGTGCTCAATGGTTTTGAAATCGGTACGAATGCTAACCAACTCTGCCTCAATATCCCGCATCTGTTGTTCCAGGGTAGCCCAGTCGTTCGGCTCCTCAGAAGAGGGGTCCAACAAGGCTTGCAAGCCTGGATTACCTGCCTGAAACGTTTTCGCCTTTTTTTTGATACAGGGTTAATTGCCGCTCCAATTGCTGACGTCTGGCGCGGATAGACACTAACCGCTGCAGGACGGTCTCAATCAAGTGATCGAAGGCGCGCTTTTTCAGCTCCCAGCGCGCTGCCTTCTCGCTTTGTGCGGGAAACACAATACGATGACTGCTAAAATTGACCGCGACCTTCGGCACATCCCGTTTGATGACCTCGCCTTGAAGTTCCATTCCGAGCACGGTCTTTTCGATCCGTTCCATGCCCAGCGTGGCGTATACCAAAGCGGGTGGGGGCTGCGGATGCTTTAGGATATGCTTTCGGATAGTGCGACTGGAGCCCAAGGTTTCCTGTAAATGGTCGGCGGATACGAAAAAGCGTCTCAGTCGGGGGTCGCTGGTAAAGCCGCGCGTATCAACTTCCATCGCCGACGGTAAGCTATCGACC
>JAAUQA010000257.1 GCA_012032855.1 Candidatus Competibacteraceae bacterium | reverse complement strand
CGGAACGTGCTCCTGAGTGGCCCGATGCATTTTCGAATAGCATGTGGGTCTCGAAGCTGGTCCCCGAAACGCGTATCAGCTCATTCGCAGCCGCACTTGGCCTACAGTACAAGCATGCAAGTCACGGCTAACAAGGCGCCAAAGACGGACGGCTTCGCCGCCGCTTGGGTTGGTCGTTAGCCGATGGAAACAGAAGATCTTTCGAACCAAAGGCTGAGTTCTTCCTCTGTTAGAGATCCTGAAGCAAGTTGCTGGAATACAAGTACGGTTTCGGGCTCAGGGGCATTGAGAGAAAAGCCGTTCAATTCCAAAAATACGGCGGCCACTGTCAGAGCAACGCGTTTATTACCGTCTGTGAAGGGTGATTTCTTGCGAGTCCAAAACTGTATGCTGCAGCAAGTTCGAATACCGATGTTTCGTTGTCGTATGCCGCTTTCTGTAGGGGGCGTGCGAGCGCCGAATCCAGTAGCGCTTGATCCCGAATGCCGGGCAATCCGCCGTGCTCCGCTAACAATGTTTGATGAACAGCGTGAACGAGTTCAGGTAAAACCCAAACGGGTTCTTTCATTTCGCCAACTCGTGTAAAGCGTTGCGGTATTTTTTCATCACCTTCTCGGCCGCACTCATCTGAGCATCAAAATCTTGCTGGTAAGGGGTCAGAGTCAAACCCTCCGGGCCTTCCACCAAATAGAGTACGTCGCCCTTTTCGGCTTTCAGCTTCATAAGAGCCTCTTTCGGAAGAACAATCCCCATCGAATTGCCGATAGCAGTTACTTTCACTTTGAGCATCGTGAGCGCCCCCCGAGTTATAACGAATGTTATTACGCAGTATAGGCGCGCCTAACAAGGCGTTCAAGCCGTTCGCTACGCTCACTCGGGTCCGCCACTTAACTTGGCGTTATGCTTGCCGTTGATGGCCTCGTATACAGAACGCGGCATTATCATTCGCTTTATCAGTGCAAAACCAGCAACTCGAAGAGAACATTAACCACTCCCCCCAAAATAGGCCAATAAAACCGACAGCGTCAACACCGACACTGCCGTTGTCACTACCACCACGGCGGCGCTTTGTCTGACATATACCCCATATCGCTGAGCGAATACGAACACCAGTGCCCCAGTAGGAATCGCCGCGATTAACACCGCCGATTCCGCCCAGAAAGGCTCCAACGGGAACAGATATAAGATCAAACCCCAGGTAATCCACGGATTGATGATCAGTTTGACAAAGCTCAGCCACGTCACCTCAACTAAATCGGTTCGAACGGAATGACCATACAAAGACAGCCCCAAGGTGAACAGCGCTGTCGGCCCCGCCGCATTGGCGATCATATCGAGATAATTGGCGATGGGTACGGGTAATCGCCATTCCAGATAAGACACTAATAAGCCGACCGCCAGGGACAACAAAATCGGGCTGCGTACCAATGCCTCACCGACATCATGCACAATGCGCCTATACCCTTTTCCGCCCGCTTGGCCCAGTTCGAAAAACACGATGGCGGCACCGATGAACAGCACATTGCTGACCAAGGCTGCTACCACGATAGGCGTTGTCCCCTCGCGGCCAAATGCCGCCAGAAATAGCGGAATTCCCATATAAACGGTATTGGAAAAGGTTGCCGCGAACCCGTGTACGGTAAACGCCCGCAAATCACGATAGCCGAATATCACTCTCGCTGCGGCCACTGCGATTAACAGGGTTAGCAAATTACCGACGACATACACCGCAATGAAAGGTCCGTTCAGAATTTTCTGCCAGCGATACCCCGCGCGGTGGTCAAAAATAATAGCGGCGGAATAGCGATGTAATAAACGAAGCGGTTCAATGCCTCGGCGCTGGTTTCGCCGAGCACATCGAAATGGCGCGCCAAATAGCCGGTCAAAATAATGCAGAAAACCGGCAGGACGATGTTAAAGAGTTCTTGCATACTATTCGCTGTGGCAGTGGGAACACGGAAATGTGGCGATAATGCTAAGATACGCGCGCTTTCGAGAGCGGATCGGTTAAATTGTTATGATCAGTCGCAAACTATCGCTGCGCGTTATTCTACGCTGGGTGTTAATACTCATCGGTGGTTTATTGGTTTTGGGCGTGGCTGGGAGTTTTTGGTTATACGCTCACCTGCAGGACAGTTTGCCTCAACTCGACGGCCAAAGATCAGTAGCGGGTTTGTCGGACCGTGTGACCATACACCGAGATACGTTGGGTATTCCGACCATTCGTGGCAGCAATCGGCTGGATGTGGCTCACGCTACCGGCTTCATCCATGCCCAGGACAGATTTTTTCAGATGGATCTGCTGCGCCGCGTCGCGGCTGGGGAACTTGCAGAAATCTTTGGTGTTGCAGCTTTGCCCAAAGATCGCGCCGCCCGTATTCATCGCTTCCGAACCCGAGCGCGTGAGGTATTAACCACGTTGCCGTCAGCTGATCAAACCTTGGTAACCCGTTATACCGATGGGGTCAATGCCGGACTCTCAGCCCTCGCTGCACCACCCTTCGAATATCTTTTGCTAGGAACAACCCCGCAGCCCTGGCAACCCGAAGACACGCTGCTGGTGATCTATGCCATGTATCTGGACTTGCAGGGCAGTGAGGCGAAGCGCGAATCTTTGTACGGCATCATGCACGATGTATTGCCCACCGACTTGTATGCCTTTCTGGCACCGCCCGGCACCGAGTGGGATGCGCCGTTACAAGGGTTAGCGTTTTCGACACCCGCACCACCGGGTCCTGAAATCATTGATCTGCGTCGGCAGCAGCCGACCCCTCTCGCCGAGATCGACCAGCGTTTTCACCATAACGATGAAACCGTGGCCACGGGCAGCAATAACTGGGCGGTAGCAGGGAGTGAAACAGCCCACGGCAGCCCACTGCTCGCCGATGATATGCATTTAGGGTTGAGTGTGCCTAACATCTGGTATCGGGTCTCCTTGGTGTATCCCGCCGATAACGATCAGGAGCGACGGATTACCGGTGCCACCTTGCACGGCGCACCGGCAATCGTGGTCGGCAGTAATGGTCATGTCGCATGGGGGTTGACTAATTCACAGGGCGATTGGAACGATTTGGTGCTGCTTACCTCGCTGGCGGACGACCCGAAAACTTATCTCACCCCGGAAGGTCCACGCCGTATTCAACAGATTGAAGAAATCATAGCGGTTAAGGATGCTGAAGACGATGTGCTGGTTATTCAAGACACTCAATGGGGACCGGTTTACGACACCGATCATCAAGGCCGTTTGCGGGCATTACGCTGGGTTGCTCATGATCAAGAAGCGGTTAACCTGGAATTACTCCGGCTGGAAACCGTAACCACCGTGAATCAGGCCATCGCGGTTGCCCAACGAACCGGGGTGCCGTCCCAGAATTTTATCGTTGCCGATGCCAACGGCCAAATCGGCTGGACACTGCTGGGGCCTATCCCGCGCCGTTTCGGTCACGATGGCCGTATCCCGCAAGCTTGGGCTGATGGTCATCGGGGTTGGGACGGTTGGTTGCAACCTGAAGAATATCCGCGCATTGTCGATCCGCCTTCAGGTCGGCTGTGGACAGCCAATGCTCGGGTCGTCAGCAGCGAGTGGTTGGTTAAAGTAGGTTATGGCGGTTATCGATTAGGCGCTCGTGCCACCCAGATTCGGGATGCGTTAATGGTGTTGGAGCGTCCTGACGAACAGGACATGTTGGAGTTGCAATTGGACGACCGGGCATTGTTTTTGGCACGTTGGCAGGCTGTGTTGCTCACGGTGCTGACCCCGGAAGCGTTAAATACTGACACTCGCCGTCGCGAATTACGTCGTTTTGTGGAAAACTGGGGCGGTCGGGCGGCGGTCGATTCCGTCGGTTATCGTTTAGTGCGTAACTTCCGAAGTGCAGTCTCCGAACGAGTGTTCGCACCGCTAGTAGTCGCTTGTGTAAAGGCTGATGAGCGCTTCGATTACGACTGGTTTCGGCAACAGGAAGGACCACTGTGGCGATTGATCACCGAGCAACCCCCGCACCTGTTGGATAGCCGTTATTCGGATTGGCAACAGCTGCTGCTCGCCAGCGTGGACGACGTGCTGGAACGAATGGCTCGCGCTGACTCCAAATTGGCCGAATATATCTGGGGAACCCATAATACCAGTCGCATTGATCACCCTTTCAGCCGTTTCTTACCCTGGTTTAAAGAGTGGCTCGATATGCCTGATGTGGGGCTACCCGGCGATATTAATATGCCCCGCGTACAAACGCCGACGGCAGGTGCTTCGCAGCGCATGGTGATTGCGCCGGGGCGTGAAGAGCAAGGCTTCTTCCACATGCCGGCCGGACAAAGCGGGCACCCGCTGTCGCCACATTATCGGGACGGACACGAAGCCTGGGTGCGGGGTCAGCCAAGTGCCTTTCTGCCCGGTCTGCCGGTCAATACCCTGACCCTGATTCCATCCGGTGCCGATGGGATGTAGAACCCATGACAAAGCTGACCGCCTCTGGTATGTTTATCCTATTCTTTGCAGCGCATCATCACAGTCCGGTCCGGCGTTGTGCTCCCTATGCCGAACCGATTTACCGCCGCGCTCAACGACAGCGTGAATAACTAGCCAAAGGGTACAAGCAATATGCCGACTTACAACGCTCCTGTGCGTGATATGGAGTTTATCCTGTTCGATGTTCTCAAGATGGACAGCTACCAAGATGTGGAGGGTTACAGCGAAGCGGACCGTAGCACGGTTGCCGCCATTTTAGAGGAATGCGCCAAACTGTCCGGGGAAGTGATTCAACCCCTGAACCTGCCGGGCGACGAAGAAGGGTGTCATTTAAAGGATGGCAAAGTCACCACCCCCGCTGGGTTTAAAGAAGCCTATCAGGCGTTCATGGAAGGCGGTTGGAGTGCACTGACCGGTGATCCCGAATACGATGGACAAGGTCTGCCGTATGTGCTCGGCATCGCCATGAACGAGATGATCTGCTCGGCTAACTTCTCCTTCTCAATGTATCCGGGCCTGACTCACGGTGCGATCGACGCCCTGGAACAGCACGGGTCAAAGGAGTTAAAGGATCGTTACCTGCCGAAGCTGATCAGCGGCGAATGGACCGGCACCATGAACCTGACCGAAGCGCAGGCCGGTACCGATCTGGGTATTTTGCGCACCAAGGCCGTGCCGCAGGGCGACGGCACGTATCTGATCACCGGCAGCAAGATTTTTATCTCCGCCGGCGATCATGATCTGACCGAAAACATTATCCATTTGGTGTTGGCCCGCCTGCCCGATGCACCGCCGGGAACCAAGGGTATCAGCTTGTTCGTGGTACCCAAGGTATTGGTCAATGACGACGGCAGCCTCGGCAAACAGAACACGGTCGAATGTGGCCGTTTGGAAGAAAAGCTGGGCATTCACGGCAATTCCACTTGCGTGATGAATTTCGAAGACGCCGTGGGTTACATGGTTGGCGAACCCAACAAGGGGTTGATGGCCATGTTCACCATGATGAATGCGGCCCGCTTGGGCGTCGGTATGCAGGGACTGGCCATT
>JAAUQA010000256.1 GCA_012032855.1 Candidatus Competibacteraceae bacterium | reverse complement strand
CACCAGTGCAGAACAAATGTCCAAGATGATTTCCAGTGTCGGCACACCAAGCCCGAACAGATGGCCTACTCCGGCTAACAGAGCGGTAATGACCGCGCCCAAGGTCCGCCAAATATCGCGGCGCTGACTACGACAACGGGACACGGATCTATCCAAGTGTTTTGGGTGATGAAAACGGTGGAAAATAAGGTTCCAACAGCAATGACACCGAAACCTAAGCCGATGGCAAGGACGTATCGCTTCGATGACAACCTAGCCAAAGTGCTTAGGAGCAGGCTAAAAATCAATGCCATGCCCAATAAAATCAAAAGATTACCAATAATGCCGGCAAAAATGATTGGTAGGTTTTGCAAAACGATGTTCCCTAATTATTTTCGACGCGCTGATTTATTGCTTGAGGCTAGCATGGATTTTGGCTACCGGCCAGATGACGCCGGGCTCTATGTTGAGCAGTTGCTTCATGCTCCGTACATGACATTTGATAGCCGGTTTTCCACCGGAACATGCGCACCACATATCCATCATGGTGTACGCTTGAAGAACAGCGTTCAGGATGCTGTCTTTTACACCGTTATCTGTTGTATCATCACGCCATTCGGTGACAGCTCATGAATGTGCACCTACTGCCAACTCCGCCGTCACTCCCTCTTAACCGATCATCCGTATCGAATCCATTCTCCCTTCAATCAAAACCTTAGGAAGTCTATTTATGAAGTTAACAGCGAAACTCTTACCCCTGACTCTTGCATCTCTAATGACTGCAGGAATGGGCTCTGCTGTCCTGGCGCAGGAACTGGACACGGAACAGAAAAAACTCAGTTATGTTATTGGCATGGAAATCGGCAGTTCCCTGAAAAGCGGCGGTGCGGATGTAGACTTCGCTGTTTTATCGCGCGCCATTGAAGATACGCTGACAGGCAAGGAACCCTTATTAACTGCTGAGGAGGCGCAAACAATCAAACAAGCCTACTTTCAGCAGATACAGGAAAAAAGATCAGCAGAAGCAAAAGTGGCCGGAGAAAAAAACCGCGCTGAAGGTGATGCGTTCCTGGCTAAAAACAAAGACGCCGAAGGCGTGGTTACCACGGATAGCGGCTTACAATATCAGGTAGTCAAAGAGGGCGAAGGCGCTAAACCTACAGCGACCGACCAAGTGACGGTCAATTACAAAGGAACATTAATAGACGGTACCGAATTCGACAGCTCCTATAAGCGAGGTCAACCGGCAACCTTCCCAGTTACCGGCGTCATTCCGGGCTGGACCGAGGCGCTGCAATTGATGCCGGTGGGCAGCACTTACCGCCTGTTCATTCCTTCTGAACTAGCCTACGGAGAAAGAGGCGCGGGCGGCGCAATCGGCCCTAACGCGGTGTTGATTTTCGATGTGGAATTAATGGAAATCACTCAATCCGAGCCTCAATCCGAGCCTCAAGCCAAGCCTGAATGAGATGAATCGGTGATTCGCTGGGCAGGGATGCTTAGGCGATCAACCTTCTACCGAATTTAACCGTGCAGTCGTTTTCCTGGCCTTACGCATTCTGTGGGATTGATAGATTTTTTCCGGCACCGCAGGGATTAGCATCCACGCGATTACCGCATCGGCAGGCAGCGCATGGTCGGTTGCCCAAGCAACGTAAGCGTTTCTAACGTCATCATAGTGTCCATGATGAACAACCCCCGAGGGCACAGCGGGCGAGCGCTCTAAATACAAAAGGTCTTCCATCACCGGGGGAGTCTCTTCGCGAGTACTGACCCACTGCTGGGATATCTGTTCCGCTAGTTCTCTGGCACGCGGTTCCAGTTCGCAAAATCCCGGACGCACGCAAGTGTCACAGTTCTGTCTGACGGACTGACCGTTAGTATCAACTCGGCGGCATCCCCCTGGAATGATCATTATGCCCATGCGCGCACCCCCCTTGTTATAGCTAAGCTCAGCTGATTGCTTGAGATCGAATTTCGCAACGGGATCACCGTTTATCAAACCATCATTAGAAACAGGTGCATAGACCCGATTCCCATAGACTAATTCCCTTTAAAAAATTACTTATTTTAAAATCACGGAATTTTGGACAGATTTTATTGTTAAGGTCAACCTTATTTATTTTAGTGTTTTACCCCTGCCGAGCAGCAGGGGTTGAGTAGTTTGCTTGAGCTCACGCCGCGCTTAACGACCTTTGAAACGCGCTTCGCGTCGCTCCACAAAAGCGCGCACGCCTTCTTGGGTGTCCTCACTTTTCATAATCGGCATCAAATCAGGCAGTAACCGAGCCATCGCTGCTTTGTCGCCATAGATGCGGGAAATGCGGGCGGAATTCAGGGTGGCTTGTACACCTAATGGAGCCTGAGCGGCAATGGTCTGAGCAATCGCAATCGCCCGATCTAATTGTTGACCGTGTTCGACAACTTCCTGTACCAAACCCATCCGATACGCTTCTTCGGCACTGATTTCATCGGCGGTCAACAAATAGCGCATGGCATTGCCCCAACCCACTTCCTGAATCATCCGCACCGTTGCACCACCCACAGGATAGATGCCGCGCTTGATTTCAATCTGACCAAAGCGAGTTCCAGCAGCAGCCACGCGGATATCTGTGGTCAACAACATTTCGATACCGATGGTAAAACAGATCCCCTGCACAGCCATCACCAGCGGTTTGCGTAAGCGGTTATCCTCATCTGCGCCTAGCGGATCGATAGCACCCTCGCTCAAATCAGGAAAGCGCCCCTCGCTAAACACCGGTGTCCATTGGGGCAAATCCAACCCGCCGGTGAAATGGTCGCCATGCGCGAACAATACCCCACAGCGTAATTCAGGATTGCGATTCAGCTCACCGTAGGCTTTACCCAAATCGCTGTACATCTGCAAATCAAAGGCGTTACGTTTTTCCGCCCGATTCAAGCCGATCAGTAACACATGGCCTTGAGTTTCGACGGAAATTTTGCTTTCGCTCATAGTCGATACGTCTCCGCAGGTTGGGGGTGTTAATCGTTCTGCTTCAAGCAGTGGTTTGCCCCGCTCGATTCGCGCGACAAACTCATTGAGCAACAATAGCACAGCACTGCGTTTTCTGAATCCTAAGCGACTTGAACCCATTGCGCCAACTGTTGCCTGGTTGACGGTGAAAGCGTCTTCAGCCACAGTGGCCATGCGAGTTTGATTGTTTTTCAAGAAGGTTATCTGCGTGCGTTACCCTGTCAATTTAAAATACTGGTTGATTGCCATCCGTCCCAAAACCCTGAGCATCGCCGTGGTACCGGTACTGATCGGCAGCGCGTTGGCGTGGAATCATAATGGCGACTTATTGTGGTCGGTGCTGGGAGCAGCCCTGCTCGCCGCGTTGTTGATTCAAGCCGGGACCAATCTCCATAACGATGCCGCCGATTTCGAACGGGGCGCCGATTGTAGCGCTACCGCCTGGGGCCGGCTCGGGTGACCGCCCAGGGCTGGTTACCCGCTGCGCAAGTGCATCGGGGAGCATTGCTCAGTTTCGCTATGGCCATGTTGCTGGGTGTTTATTTAATCCAGGTCGGCGGCTGGCCTATACTGACCATCGGCTTGCTGTCCATCGCAGCAGCTCTGGCGTATACCGGAGGGCCGAAACCGGTCGCTTACAGCGGTTTCGGAGAGTTTTCGTCTGGCTGTTTTTCGGACTGATCGCAGTGGCCGGCAGTTATTATCTGCAAACCGAACAGCTGACGTGGCCAGCATTACTCACTGGCGCTCTAGTGGGAATGCCTGCCGCTGCAGTGTTAGTGGTCAATAATTACCGGGACTTGGACAACGATGCACAAGTTGGGAAAAATACCTTAGCCGTGCGTTTGGGGCGACACGCCAGCCAAGTGGAATATACTGTATTAATGTTGTTCCCGTTTGCCTTGTTGCCGCTATTGCCGCTACTGGGTGTCAGTGGGTGGGGTTGGGCGCTGCCCTATCTGTCGCTGCCCCTGGCTCTCGGTTTAGTGCGGCGGTTTCGCCGTGAGCCGCCCGGCCCAATATTCAATCAACTGTTGGCCTCTACCGCACGCTTTCAGCTAAGCTGGGGAAGCTTGTTATGTGTAGGCTTGTTGCTGGCTAATCCGGCCCGCTAACTGTAGAGCGATTGATCATGCGCTGTGAAGTCATTGCCATCGGCACCGAATTGTTGCTTGGGCAGCATGTAGATACCAACTCTGCCTGGATCGGTGAGCAGCTGGCATTAGCTGGCATTGATTCCTATTTTCAGACCCGAGTCGGGGATAATCAGGAGCGCATCGCAAGCGCATTGCGTATCGCTTTGGAACGCAATGATGCGATTATCGCCTGTGGCGGCCTGGGCCCTACCCAGGACGATCTGACTCGCGATGTCATCGCCCGAGTGATGAATGCACCGTTGGTGCGCGATGAGGCGATTGTGGCCCGCATCCAAGAACGTTTCGAAGCGCGTAGTCGGCCCATGCCCGACAATAACCGGCGCCAAGCTGATGTGCCTCAAGGCGCTAGCCTGATCCCCCAAATGCCCGGTACGGCGCCGGGTCTGATTTGTCCGGTGGGTGCTAAGATCATTTACGCCCTGCCGGGAGTGCCCTCGGAGATGAAGGCGATGATGCTCGGCACGGTGATTCCCGACCTGCAACGCCGGGCCGGCTTGCAGACCACGATCCGCAGCCGTACATTGCGTACCTGGGGGCAGTCCGAATCAGGACTCGCGGAAATGTTGGCGGAACGGATTCAGGCTTTGGATAGCCTGGGTAATCCCACCCTGGCTTTTCTAGCCAGCGGCATTGAGGGCATCAAAGTACGGATTACCGCCAAGGCGGAGGACGAAACAGCAGCGCAACGGATATTGGCTACCGAAGAAACACGCTTGCGCGACATCTTGGGCGACCTGGTATTCGGCCTGGATGATGAAAGCATGGAGACAGTGGTGCTCAAGCAACTGGCCGAGCGGGGGTTGAGTTTGGCCGTCGCCGAGTCACTCAGCGGCGGGCTGCTTGCTGCCCGGTTGAGCACAATAGACAACACGGTGTTGAAAGGGGCTATACTCTGCCCGTCTTCAGTGAGCCAACGTCAATTACTCGGAGTGCCTGAGGACGCTTTACCTGATCCCGCAGCAACGGCACAGGCCATGGCGTTGGGTGTTGCTCGACTCATGAACACCTCGGTAGGCTTGGCCGTGACAGCTGCCGCGCAGCATGGGTCGTCTGCAAATACGGTGTTCTTGAGTTTGGCAATTAACGGTCAGCCCGAGGTCCAGAGTGTGCAACTACCGGGTCACCGTGAGCAAGTTCGTCAGTTCTCCGTCATCAGCTTATTAAACTTCCTGCGACTGCGCTTGCTCAGCACTGACTTTTCCCGCTGAGGCGCTTGGCGATCCCATAAGGAGGAATCCATGAGAGCCGTGGTATTACCGCAAACCGGCGGACCTGATCTGTTGCGTATTGAACAGGTCAAGACGCCCACTCCGGAACCGGGGCAAGTGCGGGTGGCGTTGCGTGCCTCCGCTTTGAATCGGCGCGATGTATGGATCAGCCTGGGTCTTTATCCG
>JAAUQA010000255.1 GCA_012032855.1 Candidatus Competibacteraceae bacterium | reverse complement strand
AGATTACCTTGAGTTCTAGCTCCAGGCGCTCGTCATAGGGCTGGCGACGGGCGGGGAAATCCGCTGCCTCGACATCGATTAACTGCTTTAGCCGACGTTCCAAGCCGACTTTGCTTTGCTCAATCAAATACTCATCGGCAGTCATACCGGGGGGCACCGGAAAATCCGGTAACACGTTTTTTCCTAAACTGATTTCCAGATTGCAACGGCGGGCGATTTCGACGCTGTTTTCCAAGGCTTCGGGCAAGTCGGCGAACAGCTCAGCCATCTCCTGCGGTGTGCGCAGATACTGCTGATCGCTATAGTGACGAGGGCGGTCCGGATGAGCCAGGGTCACCCCTTCCTGAATGCAGACGCGGGCTTCATGAGCCTCGAATTGGTCACGTTCCAGAAACCGCACGTCGTTGCTGGCCACCACCGGTACTCCGCTGGCGACAGCCAAATCTACAGCGGCTTGCAGATACTCTTCTTCACCGGCGCGGCCGGTACGTTGTAATTCCAAATAAAAGCGGTCCGGGAACAGTCGCAGCCAGTCGTTCTCCAACACAGTCCGCGCCTGATCGGGGTGGCCGCGCAGTAACAGCCGTCCCAACTCACCTTCACGCCCGCCCGACAGTGCGATTAATCCTTCGCTGGCGCCCTCCAACCAAGCTTTTTGCACGATCGGTACGCCGCGCTGTTGCCCTTCCAAATACGCGCGGCTGATGAGCCGGGTCAAGTGGCGATAACCCATCAAATCCTGGCACATTAATACCAGACGTGACGGCTCCTCTTGGTCTTGCACCCACAGCTCAGCGCCGACCAGCGGTTTGATCCCAGCGGCATGGGCGGCGCGATAGAACTTGATCATGGCAAACAGATTGCTCATGTCGGTCACTGCCACGGCCGGCATACCGGCGGCGGCAACTGCTTTGATCAACGGCTTGACGCGAATCAGGCCGTCAACCAGCGAATATTCGGTGTGAAGATGTAAATGGACAAACGTAGCGGTCATTGATCTCGTTGCAATGCGATGGGAAAAGTATGCTGAATTATAACGTGCTGATGCTGGCTAAGCAGTTTCCCGTAGCATTTCCAGCAGTGCGGTGAAACTTTCAGGTAAAGGCGCTGCGACGCTGATCACAGCGTCATCAGGCAGGGTAAATTCAATACGCCGGGCGTGGAGCATCAGGCGAGAAAAGTGCTTCTGCAACCGGTTGTCACCATAGCGCGGATCGCCCACTAGCGGATGACCAAGATGGAATAAATGTGCACGAATTTGATGCCGTCGACCTGTCAGCGGCATGGCTTTCACCAAAGTATATGCACCGATTCGCTCCACAACCGCGTACTCCGTAACGCTGGGTTTTCCTCTTACCGGGTCTACAGCGATGCGTCCGGAACCGAATGCACGTAAGGGTTTATCGATTACACCGTTGTTCTGTTCAAGACGCCCGTGGGCTAGCGCAAGATAAGTTTTTTTTACCGCCCGGTTGGCGAACTGCTCATTTAGATGCCGGTGCATGTCTGCGTTTTTGGCGAACAGGATAACCCCGCTGACGTCCTTATCCAGCCGATGCACCACATATAATTTCTGCCCGATGGATGCCGAAAGAACACTAAGCAAGCTATCTTTCGCCGTATTTCGTTCAGGAATCGAGGCCAGTCCCGCTGGTTTATCGACAGCAAGGAGATCGGTAGTTTCAAACAGCTTAACCGGCATCTTAAAACCCTTATAAATCATTTGGAAAAAGTCCCTGGCCGATATAAAACGCTGTTTATTTGATCCAGGTCGTAAAAAAATCAGTACCCACAAGAATTCAGTGTAAGACCGACTAAACTCTCACCTATTGAGCTGAGGTCTCTACGCGATGGGTAGCGGTTTTGGGTGGAGAACCGCTTGCGCCCTACTTAATAACAATAACCCCCGAAAATTTGTTTTGCTGGGCCGTATTGTAACGGACGCTGGGATAGTGCCGTTTTTTTAAGCGGGTCGCTTGCCCGTTCAAGGAACGTCGATCCAAGCGGGGCATGCCTTGGGGGGATGCCCAAAGATCGTACTTTGATTCTGTGCAAAATTACAATTTGAGAGGAGCGTCTTATGACTCAAGACGATATGGTAGAGAGGGTAAGAAATAACCCGAAATACCAGGAGTTGATCAGTAAACGTTCTCGGTTTGGTTGGATATTGGCCATCATCATGTTGATTATCTATTACAGCTTCATCATGACGATTGCGTTTGCGCCCGGATTATTAGGCAAACCGCTGGAAGCCGGATCGGTGACCACGGTCGGAATACCCGTCGGTCTAGGTGTGATCCTCTGTGCTTTTACGTTGACCGGTATTTATGTCTTGCGCGCCAATAGCGAGTTCGATCGGCTGACCCGTGAGATCAAGGAGGATGTTCTGTGAAGAACCTGAAACTAGCCATTTTTCTGGTGTTGGCGGCATTTGCTGCTGTTGCCTATGCGGCCGGGCCGGCATGGGTGAGGTGGAAAAGCAACCGCTAAATATAGCGGCTATCATCATGTTCTTGATTTTCGTATCCGCCACCTTGGGCATTACCTATTGGGCCGCACAGCGCACCAAAACTGCTAGTGACTTCTATACTGCCGGTGGTGGTATCACCGGCTTTCAAAACGGCTTGGCGATCGCTGGCGACTATATGTCTGCCGCGCTCTTTTGGGGATCTCCGGTTTGGTGTACACCGCCGGTTTCGACGGGCTGATTTATTCGGTCGGTTGGTTAGTCGGCTGGCCCATCATTATGTTCCTGATGGCTGAGCAGCTCCGTAACCTGGGCAAATACACTTACGCTGACGTAGCGTCTTATCGGCTTCAGCAAACCCCCATTCGAACGCTCGCCGCTTCCGGCGCGTTAATTGTGGTGATTCTGTATCTGATCGGCCAGATGGTAGGCGCCGGTAAGTTGATCCAATTGTTGTTTGGCTTGCCTTACACGTATGCGGTGACCGTCGTTGGGGTATTGATCATTCTCTATGTCACTATCGGCGGTATGATCGCAACCACTTGGGTACAGCTCATTAAGGCCTGCTTGCTGTTGGGTGGTGCGACTTTGATTGCGTTTCTGGCATTGTGGCATTTCGATTTCAGCTTCGAGGAGATGTTCAAACAAGCCACCGAGGTCCATAGTAAGGGCCTTGCGATCATGGAGCCCGGTGGGTTGGTCAGTAATCCCATTGATGCGATCTCGCTGGGTATTGCGTTGATGTTCGGTACCGCCGGGCTACCACATATTCTGATGCGGTTCTTCACCGTGCCTGATGCGCGACAAGCGCGCATCTCGGTGTTCTTCGCAACCGGTTGCATCGGCTACTTCTATATTCTGACTTTCATCATCGGCTTTAGCGCCATCGTATTGCTTAGCCAGCATCCTGAGTTCTTCCAACGGGGGGCAGACGGTACCTTGTCACTGCTCGGCGGGAATAATATGTCTGCCATCCATCTATCCAATGCGGTCGGTGGCACACTGTTGCTCGGCTTTATCTCGGCAGTGGCTTTCGCTACGATTTTGGCAGTGGTGTCGGGCTTGACCCTGGCGGGTGCTTCGGCCATCTCTCATGATCTGTATGCCAGCGTCATTGCTCGTGGTCGCACCACGGAACAACAGGAGCTCAGGATTTCCCGGATCGCGACCATCGCTTTGGGTGTTATCGCCATCTTGTTGGGTATCGCCTTTGAGAAGCAAAATATCGCTTATCTGGTGGGCTTGACCTTTGCGGTGGCGGCCAGCGCTAATTTTCCAGTGCTGTTTATGTCCATCTACTGGTCCAGGCTGACTACTAAAGGCGCGCTCTATGGCGGTTGTATCGGGTTGTTTACGGCGATTACTTTGGTGATTCTCGGGCCGACGGTGTGGGTGGATATCTTCGGCTTCAGCAGCCCGATCTTCCCGTCCAAATACCCGGCGCTGTATTCGGTATCGGCGGCGTTCCTCGGCATTTGGTACTTCTCTAAGAACGATAAGAGTGCCAATGCGCTGGCCGAAATCGAAGCCTTCAAGGCGCAGGATGTCCGTGTCAAACCGGTATCGGTGCAGAAGGTGCTGTGAGTCATTAGGCTTAATGTACCAGTCATGAAAGCGTCGCTTTCATCTTGATCAGCCGGCTGTGGTGGTTTCTAATCAGTAATCGCCGCAGCCGGTTTTTCACGTTAGGACACTGACTACACTCAGAGCATAAGCCCATCACACAACCCATGCTAGATAAACGGGCTTTTCTCCGCACAGTTCCCCCTTTCGACCGGCTTGACGATGCCGCGTTGAAACCCATCCTTGAGGTGCTTTCCTCGGAGCGCTTCACTGCAGGCGAACACATCCTGCGACGTTGGGATAACCCATCCTATCTCTATATTGTGACCCAAGGGGATGTGGAAGAGCTGGATTCCGAGGGAACGGTGGGGCGTTACAGCAGCGGTAGTGTGTTTGATGCCCGGGGGCTTATTGAAGGGCGTTGCCAGCATACCTTTATCGCCCGTAGTGTGGTCCGCTGTTACCGGCTCCCAGCGCAACCCTTTTTATCACTGATCCGCAATAATTCCACACTGGGTGATTATTTCTACGAGGAAATCACCCGCAAATTAGATGCACTGATCACCGTTCAGCAGCAACGGGAAGCGACCTCGTTCATGCTGGCGCGGATTGGCGACGGGGAGTTGCGTCCGCCGGTTTTCGCCGATTCCACCACCTCCATTCAACAGGCCGTAGCGTTGATGCAAGCGCATCACACCAGTGCAATATTCGTCAAACGGGGCGATGACATCGGTATATTTACCAGCCGGGATGTGCGCGAACAGCTCATGTTGGCCAGGAAGCCGGAATCCACCCCGATCAGCGAGATCGCTAAGTATCAATTAATCAGTCTGGGGCCGGATGATTTACTGTTCAACGCCTTGGTGGTTATGACCCAGCATGCCATCCGCCACGTGGTGATTCGGCACGGAGGCACAATCCTGGGGGTGCTGGAGCAAATCGATCTGCTCAACACGCTGTCCTCGCATTCTCAGTTAGTCAGCACCCAAATTGACCATGCCAATTCGCAACAGGCGTTGCAGGAAGCCAGTGAGCGAATTCCGCTGGTCATCAAGTCCCTCTACGAGCGCGGGGTTAAAACCCGCTATATCAGCCGCTTGGTCACCGATCTCAACCGCCGCTTGTTTCGTCGCTTATACGAGCTCATATTGCCGGCGGCACTGGCGGATAACGCTTGTCTAGTAGTCATGGGCAGCGAAGGGCGTGGGGAGCAGTTAATGCGTACCGACCAGGACAATGCGCTGATACTGAAAGACCCGTTCCTGCCCGACCAGTTAGCGGCGTTGACTTCGGCATTTACCGGCGGCTTGGTTGCGCTGGGTTATCCCCGTTGCCCCGGGAATATCATGGTGTCCAATCCCGATTGGGCGAAAACCTTAGCCGATTACAAGAATGTGTTGTTCCGCTGGGTGGTGCGGCCCGACCAGAATGCGTTCATGAATTTGGCTATTTTTTTGATGCCTCGGTGGCGGCCGGCGACGCTAACCTTTTACAAGAAGCT
>JAAUQA010000254.1 GCA_012032855.1 Candidatus Competibacteraceae bacterium | reverse complement strand
GCCGCCTTTATAAGGGGTCAGTTCCTTGGCGCCCACCACTTCGGTGAGCAAGGGCCCAACGATGGTGCCCTGCTTAGTCGTGCACGCCTCCAGGGTTGAGCCCCGGCAATTGAGACGTTTCATGATCTTGACTTCCGGATCGCAGACGATCTGATCGGCGTATTTTTCCCAGTCCGCTTCGTTGCTGATGAAAAAGGTAGTATGACCGGAATCACCGAACGCCGTCTGAATCACCCAATCTTTGCCCAGTTTATGTTCCGCAGCAATGGTGCACAGGTGTTCATAGCTTTCCACCTTGGCCAGCGCATTGGGCGCACTCGGTACCCCGGCTGCATTGCCGATTCGAACCGTTTCCATCTTGTTGTCGCAACGGGCTGCGCAAGCTGGACGGCGGGGAACCACACCTCAATCCCTAGTTCCTTGCACAGGGCTTCGGTTTTCTCATCGAACATTAAAAATACGGCGACCGGATTTTTACCCTGAGCTTGGAGGAAATCAATGACGGCCTTGTGTTCCAGCAAATAGTTGTTGATGTCCTCAATGCTTTCGAATTCCGGATGCGGGATTTCATCGGGCACGAAGACATTAGGGTGCTGGCCGTCGTAACAATCGATGTAGTTGATGAATTTGAACCCTTTCACCCACTCATCCATACCGAGCAGGTTGAAGTTGGTGGCGCTGATGAAAAAATCGGCCGTTCATTGCGATGAAAAAAGCGTCGAATATCGGAAATGCCTTGCAAGGTTTTTTTCATAGGGTTCCCCTCTTTGGATGGTCCCCCGAACGGGCTGGTTACGCTGCGGGGGAGAAAATCGCTCAAGTACCGCCAAAGTGTGCGGCCTGTGGCCAGCCAGCTACTTTGCCACGGCAACATCGACGGTATACTCCTGGTTGGCGACCGGCTCGGCTAGGCGCTGAGCGGCGACGGTTTGCAGCACTGCTTCGGTAAACACCCGAAACCCCAATTCGGCCCGATAACCGTGAATTTCCCGGGTATCCAGCGCCTGCATGAAAGCCAGGATTTCTTCACTGATCACCTGCCCCGGTACCAGCACCGGAAAGCCCGGCGGGTAGGGAATCACGAACATGGCTGAAACCATCTCCCGACCGGCGGCGATATGGCGGCGCAGGCCATTCAATTTGACGTATTCGCACAATTCGTCCTTATAGGACATGAAGAACGCTTTGCGCAGATCGCCGTCGCGGGTATTGCCTGCCGGATTGATACGGAAAGCGTCGTGAAACCGGCTGAAATTGGGCAGCGGCGGGTTCTCGTGGGTCAGTGAGTGGATTTTTTGCTGATGCAGACGCCGCTCCACCGAGCTGAGATCCTCTTGCCTATCGTCCAATTCATGAGCGATTTTGACCAACACCTCGATCAAATAGGCCACGGAGCTACGGGTGGTGCCGATATTGGTCATGAACAGCACGGTATTGCGGGTGGTTTTATTAACTTGAATACCGTATTTGTCCATTAGGTAATCGTGCTTGAAATGATCGCCGTCGATGCCGGTCATGCCGATATTCAAATTTAGATGGCTGGGATCAAGCACGAATTCATCCTGCCGCCAGGCGGTCTCCATGCGCGACCAGCCTTTTTCCGGACTGTAATAAAACCCAATGCCGGAGGGCCGGTATTCGGCAGGTATCAAATCCTCAACGGTCAGAAAGTCGAAGTATTTTTCAATAACGGATGGCTGGTCACACTCTCGCGCAGGACCATGGCCAACTCGGTTTGCCGTTGCACGAACTCGAAGCCTTCCAACTCCATCTGCCGCCGCCCGATGTCCAAAGACGCTAGAATCTGGTAATTGGGCGAGGTCGAGGTGTGGGTCATGTAGGCTTCGTGGAACGCGTCTTCCACTTTGTGTTTGAAATCTTGATCAAAAACGTGAATCATCGATCCCTGGCGCAGCGCGGTCAGCCGCTTGTGGGTGGACTGGGTTACGTAAGTGCGGATACGCACCTTATCCGGATCGGGTAGCAAGCGGGTTTCCAGCCAGGTCTTGTCGTCATCCAGGTCCTGTTGCTCGAAAGCGGCTTTGAATGCGGCGTAGCGCTTGCGGTATGCGGCGCTTTGATAGCGTTCCCGCAGGCGGGCGGCGGAGGCCATGCCGGTACGGCGGCGATAAGTCGGGTGGAAGCCGGCGAAGGCGAACCAGGCTTCGTCCCAGAGGAAAATCAAATCCGGCTTGATGGCCAGACATTCTTCCATGACCCGCTCGACGTCGTAGATCACCCCGTCGAAGGTGCAATTGGTCAACAGCAGCATCTTGACCTGCGCCAAGGTGCCCGCCCGCTTATACCCTAACAAGGTTTCCTTGATGTGCTTCAGCGGCACCGCCCCGTACATGGTGTAGGCTTCCAGCGGATAGGAATCCAGGTAGGCTACCTGGGCGCCGCCCAACACCATGCCGTAGTGATGGGATTTATGGCAGTTGCGGTCCACCAGCACGATGTCGCCCGGTTCCACCAGGGCCTGCACCACGATCTTGTTGCCGGTCGAGGTGCCGTTAGTGACAAAAAAGGTTTGGCGGGCACCGAAAGCCCGTGCCGCCAGTTCTTGGGCTTTCTTGATCGGCCCGGTGGGATCAAGCAGGGAATCCAATCCACCGGAGGTGGCCGAAGTCTCCGCCATGAACACGTTAGGGCCGTAGAATTGCAACATGTCCTGAATCCAGTTGGATTTGATGATGGACTTGCCGCGCGAAATCGGTAGCGCGTGGAAAACACCCGTCGGTTGCTTGCTGTATTCGGTCAGCGCGGTAAAGAAGGGTGTCTGATAGCGGGCGTTGACCCCGCGCAGAATGCTGAGATCGAGTTCGATGTAATCTTCTTCGCGGTAAAACACCCGGCGAAAATTGCTGCACAGTTTGCCGGCGATTTCCTCCACCGCCATGTCGGTGACCATGTACAGGTCCAGTTCCGGACGAAGTTCGGCGATCTTCGCGCCCAGCAGGGGGCCATAGTGGCTGGGTGGTAGGTGTTCGTTTTCCTGACCCTCGAAATCTTCCAGCAATTGCCGCAGAATCTCCAATTGATGCTGGGATTTGAGTGGAAAGCCGTAGCGAATCACGCAGGCTTGGATGTTAAAATTAAACAGCACTGCGATCAGCGCGTCCTCAAAACTCGGCACCACGACCACTTCATAAACGAATTTATCTTCGGACCGGCGCATCTTGCGCAGCCCTGCCCGCAGCGCTTCTTCCTCGCGCGGCGAGATATTGTCCACGATCAGCACCTCGAAGTAAGGTCGTTGGAAATAGCTTTGCCGTTCGCGTTCCTGATAGGCGTCGGAGAAATCATCGCTATCTTCGCGACGCTCGAAATCGTCGTCAATGAACAAGGATACCGGCTTGTTGCGATAGGACAGGCTGGCCAACGCCCGGTTGATGCGGGCGACCACCCGGCTCAGCTTATCGTACTCGTCATCATCGAATAGATCGGACAGGTATTGGGAATCCTGTCGGCTGGGAAAGGCCCAATAGCTGTCGATCGGTTCCAGCAAGGCCAGCCCTTCAGCAACCGACTGTTTGAGTTTTTCAGTGGAAAGTCCTTGCGCAACCGCTTCAGCCAGCTGGCTGGTGTCATCTTTTAGTTTTTTCCATCCCTCGGTGCGCAGTTGCATCACGCTGTGATACGCATTCAGGGAAATGCCGGTTTTGCTACGGGCCCTTCGGGTTTTGCTTGCGCGTCCCATTCCTCTCCTCCTCTAGCGGTTTGCCATCTTCTATAACAGGTGCTGGAACAGCTTGAACGCTGTCGTCACAACTTGGGTACTGAGGCATGGATTGTTGTCGAGCGGAGTAGGCTCGCCACTTACTCTACCGTGCGGAAAAGCTTACCAGTGCTTTGGTGGCGTTTCTTCAGACAGATTGACGATTGCGGGATCGGTCGCAGCATTGTCCGGCAACCCGGCGCGGGAGCCGCGTTCCGGCTTGGCAAGAGGTCCCAGACTGTGCAGATACGCTTCAGCAGGGCCGCCACGCTGATAGACGGTGAAATCCACCGGGCGGTCGCGGAAACTTTTCAGCGGTTGGCCGAGTCCGCGCATACCGACTTCACGCTCCCGCCGCACCCGATCCAGATTGATTTCCACTGGAATGTTTTCTTCGCCGCCGCCCGCGGTATGGATGACATACCCGCCCGGACCGACAATGATCGAATGGCCGACACCACCGTCACCCACACCATTGATGTCAAAGAAATAGCATTGATTGGTGACCGCTGCGGCGCGGGCAATAGACAGCTCTACTTCGCGGTCGATGGTATCGGTCAAGGTGGGATGCAGAATGACCTCCGCGCCCATAGCAGCCAGCGTGCGCGAGGTTCCGGAACCACATATCGTAACAAATCGATACCCCGAAGCGCCCCACATTGGGTACGTCAAACACCATAAACTCGGTGCCGGCTTCGACATTGTTTTCGTAAGGCCGGAACGGAAACATCTTGCGATAACGGCCTACCACATGGCCCGTGGGGTCGATCACCGAGGCAGTATTGTAAATATGGTCGCCGACCCGTTCGAACATAGAGCCCGGTAACAGCCAGATTTGATGATGGGCAGCGATGCGGCAGAAAGCCGCCTCGGCCGGTCCCGGCAGCGCTTGAGCATGATTGGGCAAGGGCCGAAAGGCGCCAGCTCGCTGAACATCACCATCTGCACCCAAGGAAAGCGCGCCATCAGCACTTCCAGCCGATGACTCATGGCGGCGATATTGTCATGGCTGGCCGATACATGCATTTGAATACCGGCAATCGCAAAAGGAGTCATAGGGTGCGCTCTTGAAGGTTAACGATATAAGCGTGTACTGAATGTCGGCTTAGCGGGAAACGACTCAAATCGTAGCTGATTAATATTTTGATCATTGCTGCGTCAGTCATGCGTTTCAGTACAACAAGTCAAACGGGTTTCGCTCAAGCATATATCTGATTCAGGCAACCCTCAAGTGCGTAAAGCGATTGACAGTCTCGGCGCATAGCCCTACTGTAGGGAATGGATTTTGTTGTTTAATATTTTAGACAAACACAACAAATCGCGCCGCTATAGCCATCCACGCTGAGTTGTGTCAAAGAACTCCCTGAGGGGATAGTTTGAAGAAGGTCCAGGAAGCGGGGTGATAAGCGATGAAAGGACTTAAATGCCCTTTAGTTGCATTTGCTTGAGGAGCTTCTCTGCAATTTCTTGGTGACGGATGTACTGAACGATGGCCTACGCTTTATAAACCAACAATACTCAGCCAATACCCCGTCGCCAAGAAGTTGTGTCCGGTAAAATCGATGTTTTTAGTCGAAATGTCGGACCCATCCGATAGTGTTGCCATCGTCGCCGGAAATCTTTCGGTCAGCGCCCTCATAATTCGTCTTCTCGGGAATGTATCCACCCTTACCGAACTCGCCGCGATTGATTTTGTCCAGCTGGTCCACAAATCCTTTTGCGTCCAATTTGCTTAAAAGCTTCGCATTGATTAAAAAAATATAAATTGCAAATAACGTTATCAACATTATAACGCTACCGATTTTATGTTTTCAGTAACGATAAT
>JAAUQA010000009.1 GCA_012032855.1 Candidatus Competibacteraceae bacterium | reverse complement strand
CATGACCGCTCCGAGTCCGGCTGCAGGATCGTCATGGCGGGCTGCGTCATGTCCGGCCTCGCCTTGACGCCGCTCAGATAGAGCGCCGCGCTGAACGCCAGGTGCACCGCCGGGCCGAGCGCCAACACCCACACCCAGGTGAGCCAGTGGATCGGCACCACCAGGCCGAGCGCGACGAGCAGCGCCAGGATCGGAGTCGAGCCGATCTAGCGCGAGACAGAGCAGGCGCCAGTCCGCCGTGCGCGGGCGTCGCACGGGCGCGACTGCCCAAGCGGCGCTTGCAGAACGAATTGGGCAACTCACCCGCCATGAACCAGAAACCGCCCCAGCAACCGAGCAGGAAGAGCTGCCCCGGGGACAGATGCCACAGCCCCGCATCCGGCCACAGCGGCAGGCGCAGGTTGGGATCGTAGGAAATGAGACAACCTTGGTCTTGCGCAATCTCGACGGCATGGAGGGTTGCGCTTCGTGACGGCTCGCTGATGAGACTGATAGACCCAAAATGCAGTAGCTTGGCTTTGCTGATCGCTTCGCCGTCAACTTCCTCTGGTGTAAACAACATATCGGCGCTGGGATGGCGATAGAACATAAAGTCCCGATCACCATCGGCGCGCAAGGAGACAAAGGCTAAAGCGGTACGTGCTTCTTTCGAAAATCGCAGGGGACTGACATCTACCCCCGCGTCACGGAGGGTCTTGGCAAGGAAGTGACCGAAGGCATCGTCACCGACTTTACCCATGAATGCGCTTTTGACGCCGAGTCGTACCAAACCGACAGCGACATTTCCTGGCGCGCCGCCCGGTGCTTTCTTGAAAGCCGGCGCTTCGAGCAAGTCCGTGCCGGTTACCGTTGGGACAAAATCAATTATCAATTCACCAAGACAGATTGCGTCCGCCATGTTTTGCGCACCTCTTGAATGGAGGTTAGTTTATAGTTTGGACCATGCACTCACCGATCCTATAATTCACGCAACACCCGAAAACCCAGATAGTTAGCGCGTAAATCCGGGGTGGCCTTAAAGCGTTCGGCGAGCCGCACATTACGCGGCTCATCGCTCCAGGAACCGCCACGAGCGACGATATGGTCCGCATCGCGGTTAGCAGAACAAATGTTGGCGCTTTGTTGGTCGGGCGTATAGGCTGAACAAGTCAGTTCCATGACATTGCCCAGCGGATCATGAACACCAAAACGATTAGGCAGGTAGCTACCCACGGGGGCGGTGTAAAGATAACCATCAGCACAGCCCATGGCAGTCCACCCGGCATAGGTTTGCTGCGCGGTTTGGTCCGAACCATTGGCATAGCGACAACCCTGGTTGGGATCATTACCCCAAAAGCGTGCACTCTGAGCGCCTGCTCGTGCGGCGTATTCCCATTCCGCTTCGGTGGGCAAACGATAGCGATGGCCGCTGCGTTGCGACAACCATTCAGTATAAGCGTGAGCATCTTCCCAGGTAATGTTAATCACCGGTCGTTGCCCTCTACCCCAGCCTTCGTCAGCCGGTAATGAGCGATTGGTCGCACCGGCAAAGCGGTCGTATTCTTCGAAACTGACTTCATGCAAGCCCAGCCCGAATGGTCGCACCATCTGCACTGAGTATTGTGCCTCATCGCTATAGCGTTCGGGATCACCGGGCGCGGAACCCATAACGAAGTTACCTGCCGGAATTCGCATCAGTTGCGGCCCCAAACTGCCGTCGTTGAGACGGTCGCGAAAGACCGGGTTGGTCGCGGAAGGCGGTTGCAACATAAGCGCGGCAAGAGCCTGCTCGGTTTCCTCTTGATGAGTGCATGCTGAACCGCAACCGGCCAGATAATCCAGATAAGCTTGGCGGGTATTCAACGTTTGGGCTTGCTGGTAGAGGGTCTTATCTTGTATTTGCGCTTGCGCCTGGGCGATGGCTGCAGGTAAAGAAGCCAATTCAGGCAGATCCGCTTGCAACGCTTGGCCGGCTTGCAGCCAGGTTTGCGCTTCAGCTAAACGCCCAGCCATTAAGGCGGTTTGCGCCTTTTCAACATAGCTGAGAGCTACCTGTCGGCGACCGGTCGCGATTAAGGGCGATTGAGGGTCATGCTTGGCAAGTTGCTCCAATACCGCCAGCGCTGCTTGGTCGCGCCGCTCGCCTTCACCCTGTTGCCACGCCGCCAAGTGCTCTTCGAAGCGGCGCTGCAAGGCATTGAGTTCGGTCTGCCGTTGCAAGCGGACAAGCGCTGCCTCGGCTTCACTGCGGTATTCACAATCCGGGCACCGTTGCAGATAAATCCGATAGCCTTGTAGGGTGCCCATCCGTTGGGCCGCTTCGTATGCCCGCCGATCCGGTGAATTGCTTTGCGCTGCATCCGATACTTGGGTTTCGCCGACTCCGGTAGGCGGGGTGTCGCCCTGAACTGGGGGCGACATTGCCGCTGACGGCAGATCATAGGTCAACCTGGCGGCGTACCATTCATAAAGCAAATAACCGGAGATTCCCATCAGCAGCAGGATAGGGATAGCGGTCAACCACAGCTTGCCACTGTTACGTTTCCGGCTACGCGGCTTCTGCGCCCCTTCCAAATGTTGTAACAACTCGCCAGCGCTGTCGGGACAGCTTGCGTCATGAAAGTTCATGCTCCGGTACAGTATTTGCCAAGCGGCTTCGTCCAACTCAGCCGGTTTGTCGGGTTCCATCGCCGTTTTTTTTGCCGTTCCGTTCTCGGTTTGAGTCGCCGGCATAATAGGCCAGGTATGCGGATCGCGTCCTAAGAGGGAGTCATCCTTGTACGGCGCTTTACCAGCCAGCATTTCATACGCCAATGTCGCCAAAGCGCCCACGTCCTGTTTGAATACTGTTGTCCCTGAGGCAACATCCAAACTCCCATCCTGACTCATATCATCGCTAATCCGGGAGCGCATTGCCTCTCGCAACTCACGCGGCTGATAGGTCAAGCCGAAATCCATCAGCTTGACTTCCCCCTCATGAGTGACGAATACATTGGTCGGTTTCAGATTACGATGCGCCAAGCGGTGTGCTTGATGAGCATAATCCAGAGCGGCGGCAATAGGCCGGAGAAGCTGCAATGCCTGCTCCCAACTGCGAGGACCTTCTTGTTGCAGAAACTGTTGCAAATCGCGTCCGGAGCGATTGTCCAGATAATCCATTTCTACGAAGGGCCAGCCGTCTTTGCCCTGTCGCCAGCCATAGACTTTGATGATGTTAGGATGATTCAATAATGCGGACACTTCCGCTTTAGCACGTAACCGAACCAGCGCAGCACGCAGATTTAGCAATTCAATGCGGGAAATGGTGCTGTCTTTCCCATGGGGGCCGGAGCGATTTTGCAGTTCTTCGGCCGAATGGGGAGCAAAAATTTTCAGCGCCTTATATTGCCTATCTGGCTTATCTTTCCTATCACGCTTGCTCCGATCACGCTGTTCGCTGGCCAACCACACGCGGCCGCTATCTCCCAGTTTGCGCAGTATCCGAAAACGACGCTCCCTCGGGCCGATGGTTAGGCCACCTTGCAAGCTGTCTAAAAAATTGGCGAAAGCTTCTTCCTGGTTCTCGTCGAGCGACTCATCATGCTGCTCTGCACTCTCTTGCGAAGCCCCCTTCGAGGAATCGGATCGATTATCCTCAAGCACGTTGACAATGGATTTAGCCGATTCCAGGCGCTGCAAGAATTCATTCGCACTGGCAGGACAAGAATCGCTTTGGTAGACCAACGCCTGTTGCAGTACAAACCAAGCGGCGTCATTTAACTCGGCAGGTTTTTTCAGCTTATCCAAGGGTGTTTCTGCTGACCAGGCTTTACCGCTAAACAGGCGATACAACAGAACCGATAAAGCGCTGACGTCGCGTTTGAAACGCTGTTGGCCGACAGCAGCAGACCCGGACGTTTGAGTTGGTTCGTCATCCGGCGTCGCCGGCACCGTCTCTTCGTCCAAAGGATGATAGAACAAGCCGAAATCCACCACTTTGACTGTGTTGTCTTCGGTTAGAAAAACATTCGCTGCACTTAGATGATGATGAGCTAAACGATGGGTGCGTTGCGCATAATTAAGTGCCGCTACCACAGGACGAACCAGCTCCAGCACCCGTTTCCAGCTCAAACCGGGCTTGCCCTCCTGGATCAGCACTTTTTCAAAACTTAGGCTGGCGCGATGATCGACATATTCACTTTCGGCAAACAGCCAGCCTTGTGGATCTTGCCGCCAACCGAGCGTTGGGGCGATGTTCGGATGTTGTAGGTGGGTAACGATGTCAACACGGGTTTTGAAGCGAATGGCCCATGCCTGCAGTGGGGTCAAGCCATTGACCGGTTTCTTCACCTTGTTTTCAGCCAAAAGGACGCTGGAAGGGGCCACTATTCTCAGTACGCGATAGCGTTCCGGCTCGCTACCGACGAGACTATCACCGAGCCACGTTTGGTAAGTGGATCCCCCGTCGCCTAATTGCCGCATCAGTCGCAACTGATTCCGTTCCGGGCCGATCACCAAACCGCGTTCCAACTGCCACAACTCGCGAGTGGGAACCGTATCTTCCTCTGTATCGATTGCGGAAGAACGATCCGGCGGTGTTTTGGCGCCATGCAGCATGTTGAGTAATGCCGCTCTCAGCTCGTTGAATTCCGCAGTATCGACATAGCCTGCGGTGTAAATGTCCTGCAGTTGTTTAAAGCGCGTTTTCGGATCCATCACTGCCGGCATCCCATAACAAAGTCGGATTAAAAGTCACGCTTGCCAGCAGGCTCAGCAAGACCATGACAGCGAAGGCCAACAGACCCGTGCCGGGTTGGATAGTAATCATGTCCCCCAGCTTGACGAAAGCTACCAGAACCGCGACTAACATGACGTCCAACATTCCCCATCGGCCCAAAAGTTCCACCAAATGATAAAGCAAAGCGCGATGGTGTTGGCGTGAAATTATAGCGGGTGCGGATAACAACCAAAGCGCAATGAGTTTTAACGGGGGCAATACGATCGAAAACAGCAATACTACAGCACCGATAAGCCAATGCCCTTGCTCCCACAGTGTGCCGACCCCGGCCAATAAACCGGCTTCCTGAGTGTGGCCGAACTGTTCTATGCGCAGCATGGGCAGTAACAATGCAGGGGGGTAAAACATGAGTGCTGCGATAGCCAGCATCTTGGTCCAGACGGATAGATGGGCATCGGATTGCCGCAACACAGTTCGACACCGGCAACAGATAGCCTGATAGCGCGGTGGTACGGACGGCAGAGTCTGTATCAAGCCGCAGCAATGACAACTCCATAGTCGGGCAGACGACGCGCTATGCATAACCAATTAGGACCATGGTGGAAAACCAAGTTTCCCGGTTAATGCCGGCGGTCGATTAGACTCAACATAAGCTGACCAGCAGTGGCACAAGCATTTCATCCGCGCTGACGCCGCCGTGCACCCCGGTATCGGCCCAAAATCCCTCGCCCGGCAGGGTATCCTTGATGACATAGCGTTCTTTAGTGACCAGCACATAATCACCGATTCGCGCTAACAGGCGAGGATCGGGTTCACCCTCTCCAAACCAGCCTCGTTCGACCACCTCTTCACTTGGATAACAGTCGCAGGCATGGCTCAAATTCTCACGCACGTAACGCTCGAAGTCGGCGGATTTATTGGCGCGGATATAACAATAAACGACTCTGGGTTCGCCACAGAGCGGTGCGGCCAGACAGGCCATCCATTGCGGATGATCTTCCAATCGAATTTTGTAGCGAGGAGCTGTATCAATAAAACCGTGATCGGCGGTAGCGACTAACAGGGTGTCCGTGCCGCGTAACGCCTCCCCCAGCATGACGAAGCCCTGTTCTAATTCCTGGAAATGGGTCTTGACCGTCTTGCTGCCTATCCCATGTCGATGGGCTAGAAAATCCAACATGGGCCAGTACGCATAAATATAACTGCGTTCTCTTCCTTGCTCGGTAATGATGTTGCGAATCGTCCTAAAAAACCCTGCTAGATCCTCGTAGCCCCGCCGTTGAGCGCGACCTGCCCCGGCCACACTGTAAGGTGAATCCTGCAAGTCCTGATGAATAACAAAATGGCAACTCACCTGCAAACTGTTGCATAGCGGCGGGGCGGCAATCAACTCATTGATTCGAGTCCCAGCGCTGCTCAAGAAACCCCCGCCCCAGCGGGGACGAAACGGCAGAATCATAGCAACCGATCCCAGTTCCTTGAGGTTCATAAACCAACCGGTCACGCCATGTTGTTGAGGAGCGACCCCGGTCAACAGCGTGGTAATGGCGGGTGCGGTACTGGTCGGAAAAACCGACGTCAAGCGCCCGTGTAAAAACGGCTTAAATGCTTGAGCCTGTCGTTGCAGGTAGTTGTAACCTAAACCATCAATGAGCAGCAGCACAACGTGAGTAGCGCTCGCTACAGTGATCGGCGGAAGCAAGGAAAGGGGTTCATACAGCCCGGGTTTTCTGCCTAAACCGCTAGCCAGCGAACTCATCAGGTTCACCAGATTGCCGTCGCGGTAGTTGGGCAGTGTCATCATCCGCTAACTCACCGGCCTATCCCAGTAACCGGGAAAGACTAGGTAGAGTCCGACGATTTGTTATGTTTGACGGGACGTCGCCAATCCTTCAGGTGTTTCTGCGGCGACCGAGTTACCCCCAGATTGCCCGCAGGGATGTCCCGACTAATGGTCGAACCGGCGCCGATGGTCGCGCCTTCGCCAACCCGCACAGGGGCCACTAGGGCGACGTTGGAACCGATAAAGACGTGATCTTCGATGATGGTTTTGTGCTTGTTGGCGCCATCGTAATTACAGGTAATAGTGCCGGCGCCCACGTTCACCCCGGCACCGATCTCCGTGTCACCAACGTAGGTTAAATGATTGACCTTGGAACCGCGACCAATCTGCGATTTCTTGACCTCTACAAAGTTACCGATTTTTGCCTCATCGGCCAAGTGGGTCGCTGGTCGCAAACGGGCAAAAGGACCGATTTGAACGCGTTTGCCGATCCGGGTAGCTTCGATATGGCAATGCGACAGCACTTCAGTGCCTTCGTCTAATACAGAGTCGCGAATCAGCGTGTAGGGACCGATGGTGACACCGTCACCCAAGTGCACCTCGCCTTCCAGAATCACATCAATGTCGATGACCACATCCTTGCCGATCGTCACGCTGCCGCGAATATCCACCCTCGCCGGATCCAACAAAGTTGCTCCCTGAGCCATCAACGCTTGAGCTTGTCGGCGCTGAAAATAACGTTCCAAGCGAGCCAATTGCACGCGGTCGTTTACACCTTGGATTTCTTCCGGGTCGGGGGCAAGAAAGGCTTCTACGGTAACCCTTTCGGCGACCGCCAGTGCAATCACATCGGTAAGGTAGTATTCGCCCTGAGCGTTGCGGTTATCAAGCTTGCTTACCCAACGCGATAGTGACTGAGACGATACCGCCAGGATACCGGTATTGATTTCAGCAATTGCCAGCTGTTCGGGATTGGCGTCTTTTTCTTCAATGATCCGCTCAACCTGTCCTGTCGCATCCCGCACGATGCGGCCATACCCTACAGGATCGGCCAGTTCCGCGGTCAACACCGCTAACCGTCCCTGTTCCGCACTGGTGATCAAGGGTTGCAGGGTTTGCTGACGGATAACGGCACATCACCGTATACACCAGCGCTGTACCCTGAGGCGATAAGGTTGCCAATGCTTGAGCTACTGCATGACCAGTGCCCAGTTGTTCGGTTTGTTTCACCCAACTGAGGTCTGCTGCTGCACAGACGGTTTTGACTGCCTCTCCGCCGTGACCATAGACCACCACACGCTGTGTAGCGGCAAGCTCACCGGCGGCGGCCAACACATGGCTGAGCAGCGGTTTGCCGCCGATGCAATGCAAGACCTTAGGCAGGTCCGATACCATGCGTTTGCCCTGACCTGCGGCAAGCACGATGACCGAGAGTGACGTCATCAGACTATTGCAGAAGCCGGCGCAATTATTTCCTCAGCTGTTTACGCAATCGCTCAATCGCTTGCAATTGCGCAATGGCCTTGGCCAATTCGGACTGGGCCTTGGCATACTCGAAATCCGTATTGCGCTCGGACATGAGTTGCTCGGCGTGCTGTTTGGCGGCTACTGCCGCCGATTCGTCCAAGTCCCTAGCGCGTTCAGCGGTATCGGCAAGCACGGTCACGACATGCGGCTGAACCTCCAATAAACCGCCGGAGATATAGAATACCTGTTCCTCGTCCTGGTCAGGCAGTTTAAGCCTGACCTGCCCGGGCCGCAGCCGTGTCAGTAACTGGCTGTGGCGGGGCAAAATACCCAACTCGCCCATCACACCGGTCGCCGACATCATCTCTGCCGGGCCGGAGAAAATCTCTTTTTCCGTACTGACGATGTCCACATGCATGGTCATAGCCATAATACCACCCCGCCTATGCTCGCCGCTCTAGCCATACCTTCCTGGTTAGGAAAGTCATTTGATTTTCTGGGCTTTTTCTACCGCTTCCTCGATTCCGCCGACCATGTAAAACGCTTGTTCGGGCAGGTGATCGTATTCACCTTTGATAATGCCCTGGAAGCCAGAGATCGTGTCTTTAAGCGAAACGTATTTACCGTCGGAACCGGTAAACACTTCGGCGACGAAGAACGGCTGCGACAGGAAGCGCTGAATCTTACGCGCCCTGGCCACCATCAGCTTGTCTTCCTCGGACAGTTCGTCCATCCCCAGAATGGCGATGATGTCACGCAGTTCCTTATATCGCTGCAAAGCACCCTGCACAGCGCGAGCCGTGTCGTAATGCTCCTGACCGATGACCAAGGGATCAAGCTGACGCGAGGTGGAATCCAAGGGGTCCACCGCCGGATAGATGCCCAATTCGGCGATTTGCCGCGATAACACCACAGTCGCATCCAAATGCGCGAAAGTAGTCGCCGGGGAGGGGTCGGTGAGATCGTCCGCCGGCACGTAAACGGCTTGAATTGAGGTGATGGAACCGGCGCGGGTAGAGGTAATGCGTTCCTGCAACACACCCATTTCCTCGGCTAAGGTCGGCTGATAGCCCACCGCTGACGGCATACGGCCCAACAACGCTGAACACTCGGTACCGGCCAGCGTATAGCGATAAATATTATCGATGAATAACAACACGTCGCGGCCATCATCACGGAAGTATTCCGCCATAGTCAGGCCGGTCAGACCCACCCGCAACCGGTTACCCGGCGGCTCGTTCATCTGACCGTAGACCAGGGCCACCTTGTCCAACACGCTGGATTCCTTCATTTCGTGGTAGAAGTCGTTCCCTTCCCGGGTCCGCTCACCCACGCCCGCAAACACAGAATAGCCGGAATGCTCAATGGCGATATTGCGGATCAGCTCCATCATGTTGACGGTTTTGCCGACCCCGGCACCGCCGAACAGGCCGATCTTGCCGCCTTTGGCAAAGGGGCATAACAAATCGATGACCTTAATACCGGTTTCTAACAACTCGGTCGCACCGGACTGCTCTTCAAAGGACGGTGGCGAGCGGTGAATCGGCCATTTGGTCGGAGCCTCCACTTGGCCGCCGTGATCGACCGGCTCACCCAGCACGTTCATGATCCGCCCCAAGGTCCCGGTGCCCACCGGCACCGAAATCGGCGCACCGGTGTTACTCACCGCCATACTCCGTCTGAGGCCGTCGGATGCGCCCATAGCGATGGTGCGCACTACGCCGTCGCCCAATTGTTGCTGGACTTCCAGCGTGACGCCGCTTTCATCCACCAACAGCGCGTCATAGATCTTAGGGATCGATCCGCGTGGGAATTCTACGTCCACAACGGCACCGATGATTTGCACGATAGATCCGGAACTCATGAGGTCATTTCCCCTGTTTTAATTCGTTTATACCGCCGCAGCGCCCGCCACGATTTCGGAAAGCTCTTGGGTGATCGCCGCCTGCCGCGCTTTGTTGTAAACCAATTGCAGTTGGTCGATCAGCGTACCGGCATTGTCCGAGGCGCTCTTCATGGCGACCATGCGTGCCGCCATTTCACAGGCGATGTTTTCCACCACACCCCGGTAGACCCGGGTTTCCAGGTAACGGAGCAGCAGCATATCCAGCAATTCTTTGGAATCGGGCTCGTAAATGTAGTCCCACAACTGCTTACTCATACCCTCTTCGGTTTCCGCTTCACCCGGCAGTAATTGCAATACCTGCGGTCGTTGCACCATGGTATTGACGAATTCATTGCGCGCGATATAAAGACGATCGATTTCCCCTTTCCCAAAGGCTGTCACCATCACGGCAACCGGACCACGCAAGATTTCCGGGTCGGTTAGATCCCCGACTTGAGGAACCGCCGCGACGATGTTACCGCCTAAGCGCTTGAAGAACCCGCCAGCCTTTTTGCCGACCGTGCACAAGTCTATTTCTACCCCCTGCTCATGCCAGCGCCTCATGTGCGGCACCAACATCCGGAATAGATTATTGTTCAAGCCACCACACAAGCCCCGATCGGACGAAATAATCAGATAACCGATCCGCTTGACCGGACGATCCACCATAAACGGATGCTGGTATTCCGGATGCGAATAAGACAAGTGCGAAATGACCTTGCGAATTCGATCAGCATAAGGGCGAGCTGCCCGCATGCGTTCTTGCGCCTTACGCATCTTACTGGCAGCCACCATCTCCATGGCGCTGGTGATCTTGCGGGTGTTCTGGATACTGCGGATTTTATTGCGTATCTCTTTACCGACAGCCATGTTATTACCCGCTTACCAGGCGTGATTCGCTTTGAAATCCTCTACGGCTTTTTTAAACGCCGCATCGATTTCATCGTTGAAGTCGCCTGATTCATCAATCTTCTTCATTAGTTCCGCCTGGTTGGAATGCATATAGGTTAACAGGGCGGATTCGAAACTGCCGATCTTGTCTAACGGCAGATCATCCAGGTAACCTCGGTCGACGGCATACAGTGAGACGCCCATTTCCGCGATGCTGAGTGGCGAATACTGTTTTTGCTTCATCAACTCGGTCACCCGCTGACCACGCTCCAACTGCCGACGTGTGGCCTCGTCCAAATCGGAAGCAAACTGCGCGAAAGCCGCTAATTCCCGATATTGAGCGAGAGCCAGACGGACACCACCACCGAGCTTTTTAACGATCTTGGTCTGCGCAGCTCCACCGACCCGGGACACCGATAAACCGGCGTTGATTGCGGGGCGGATATTGGCGTTGAACAAATCGGTTTCCAGGAAGATCTGGCCGTCGGTGATGGAAATCACGTTGGTGGGCACGAAAGCGGACACGTCACCGGCCTGCGTTTCGATAATCGGCAATGCGGTCAAAGAACCGGTCCGGCCTTTAACCTCGCCGTTGGTCAAGCGCTCCACCTCGGCGGCATTGACCCGGGAGGCCCGTTCTAACAGCCGAGAGTGCAGGTAAAACACATCACCCGGATAGGCTTCGCGACCGGGCGGCCGCCTCAGCAACAGTGATACCTGCCGATAGGCCCAGGCTTGTTTGGTCAGATCGTCATAAATGATCAGCGCATCTTCACCGCGATCACGGAAGTATTCACCCATCGCACAACCGGAATAAGGCGCGATGTATTGCATAGCGGCGGATTCAGACGCACTGGCCGCCACCACGATGGTGTGATCCATCGCGCCGTATTCTTCCAGCTTACGTACTACGCCGGCGATGGAGGAGTTTTTCTGGCCTACGGCGACATAAATACAGATAACGCCGGTGCCTTTCTGATTGATGATCGTGTCGACAGCGACCGCAGTCTTACCGGTTTGGCGGTCCCCAATGATCAATTCCCGCTGACCGCGACCGACGGGCACCATCGCGTCAATAGCCTTGAGGCCGGTTTGCATGGGTTGACTAACCGATTGGCGCTCAATAACGCCGGGTGCGATTTTTTCAATCGGCGAACTCAGGTCTGTTTCAACAGGCCCTTTACCGTCAATCGGCTGCCCCAGGGCGTTGACCACCCGACCCATTAAAGCTCGGCCTACCGGTACTTCCAAAATACGGCCGGTGCAACGCACCGTATCGCCTTCGGACAGCTGTTTGTAGTCACCCAGAATGACCGCACCGACCGAGTCACGCTCCAGATTCAGCGCTAGCCCGAAGGTATTATTAGGAAACTCCAGCATTTCGCCCTGCATGGCGTTTTCTAACCCGTGGATACGGGCGATGCCATCGGTCAAGCTGACGATGGTGCCTTCGGTGCGGGCTTCGGCAATCGTCTCAAACTTGGCGATACGGTTGCGAATCAGTTCACTGATTTCGGATGGATTGAGTTGCATACTTTTCCCCTTACTGATGCAGGGCGATGGCGAGTTTATCGAGATAGCCCCGCGCTGAACCGTCAATAACCAGATCCCCGGCTCGAATGATCGCGCCCCCGACCAACGATTCATCCAGTGTGCATTCCAGCACGACTTCGCGCTTCAGGCGTTTTTTAGGGCGTCCACAATCCGGCTTTGCTGTTCGTCGTTGACCGTAAACGCAGTCACTAACTCCGCGTGAATGCTTTTTTCCGCATCCGCCCGCAGTTTCTCGTAAATGGCGGTGATAGCGGGAATCGCATCAAGGCGCTGATTGTCGGCCAACAGTTCGATGAAGTTACTCCCTGTTTCCGGTAAGCTTTCAGTTTGGATTTCAAGGCATAAACCCAACAGCAACTGGGCTTTTTCCGCGTGGCTGAGCTTAGGATTGCCCAGCACTGCCCGCATGGCCGGTTCGGTCACGATCAGCGTCATAGCCTGCAGCAACTCCGACCAAGGCGCTAATGCGTCGTTGCTCTGCGCTGTTCGAAATCGCAGCCCGGGGCATAAGGTCGGGCGATGGTTGTCATTTCGGCCATGGCGACAGTCCTAGAGTTGGGCGACTAAATCATCAAGTAATTGGGCATGAGCCGATGCATCGACTTCTTGCTTGAGTACCCGACCGGCCCCTGCGACCGCCAAATCGATGACTTGATTACGCAATTGTTCACGGGGCCACGGTTCATTTCCTGCTCAATTTCCGCTTGTCGCGGGCAGCGAGTTGCCGCTCTCCTTCGAGCCGGGCATCAGTCTTGGACTGCTCAATGATCTCGTTAGCACGCTTTTGCGCGTGGGCGATGATTTCTGCGGCTTGCCGTTTGGATTCTTTGAGAGTCTCTGTGGCTTTGGTGGCTGCGAGTTCCTGTTCGCGCACCCCCCGCTCCGCCGAGGCTAATCCGTCAGCGATCCGCTTTTGCCTATCCTGCATGGCCTTCATAATCGGAGGCCACACATATTTCATGGTAAAGATCACCAACAGGCCAAACGTGATCATCTGCCCGATCAGTGTGGCATTAAAATTCACGTTTCACCCCCTCTGTGTGGGCAATGGGTTGCGTCACCAGAATTAGCCGCCGCTCATCGCGTTCAGCACGGGGCCTGTAAACGGGTTGGCGAAGGTAAAAAACAAGGCCAGACCCACGCCGATCATGGTCACGGCATCCAGCAGACCGGCTACGATAAACATCTTGACCTGTAAGGCCGGAATCATCTCCGGTTGACGTGCTGCGCCTTCCAGAAATCGGCCGCCCAACAGGCCGAAGCCGATGGCGGTGCCCATAGCGCCCATACCCAGAATCAACGCCACCGCAATAGCGGTCATACCTTGCACGTCAGCAAGTAATAATGCAGTTTCCATTATGCCTCCACAAAGTTGAGATTAAACACAAACGGGCTTAAGTCGATAGTCGTCGTTATTCGGAGCAACAGCATCCCCGACCCACTAATGGTCCTCGTGTGCCATGCTCAAATACACAATGGTCAAGACCATGAAAATAAAGGCTTGTAGGGTGATAATCAGCAGATGGAATACCGCCCACGGCCACCCCAGCGTAAACTGCAGCCACCAGGGCAACAGGGCAATGAGAATAAAGATTAGTTCTCCGGCATACAGATTGCCGAACAATCGCAAAGCAAGCGAGATGGGTTTTGCCAAATCTTCGACGATGCGTAATAACAGGTTAGCCGGCATAAACCATTTGCCGAACGGATGGTATAACACCTCTTTGGTGAATCCTTTCACACCTTTCACTTTGATGCTGTAGTAATACACCAAAAACATCACGCTGAGTGATAGGGCGAAGGTGGCATTAACATCGGTCGATGGCACCACCTTGAAGTACGGAATGCCGAATAAAGTGGCTATTTGCGGGATCAGATCCACGGGAATCAAATCCATGAAATTCCATAAAAACACCCAGACGAAAATAGTCAATGCCAACGGCGCAATCACCGGGTTGCGACCGTGAAAAGAATCCTTGACCTGGGTATCGACGAATTCGACCATGATCTCGGCGAAATTCTGTAGATTGCCCGGCACGCCGCTGGTTGCGGAGCGGGCAGCCTTGCTGAACAACCACACGAAGAGAAAGCCCAGTCCGGCGGAAACGAATAGGGTATCCAAATGGAAGGTCCAGAACCCGTCGCCGACATGCAGCGGCGTTAAGTGATGGAGGACATATTCGGAACCTGTCGGGGTGCCACTCGCGCTCATGATGTTTTCACCAACGTATCCAAGGTAAAGGGCAATACTAACCAGTAGGCCAACAACGTTGCAGCATAAGTCAAAAACAGGGGAAGGAAGGACACATCCAGCCAAATGATTGTTATGCCGAATAAAACTGCCGTCAGCGCAATTTTAATCACTTCACCCACGTAAAATCTTGTGGCAATACGCACCGCTGAAAAATCGCCACCGCCGGAAAAGACCTGAACCGCGAAGTAAACCGTAACGATAACGCTGATCCCTCCACCCAAACCAGCGGAATAAACGGCTTTGAGATCGGCCAGAAAAAGGCAAAAAACAACCGCTATGCAGGTAATAACCAACTGAATCACTAAGATTTTTGTTGTCGCTTGCCAAGCATTCGAAGGTTGGGGATTATGCGGGAGCGTGGGGTCAGGTTTCAAGCGTTTCCCCCTAATCAACGCCGCCAGGTCGGTTACACACAATTATCGTTTTTGTACCTTCAGCTGCATTGCAGCATTATAGAAACTCAAGTCCCACGGGTCAATCAATTACTTAACTCTCCCCAGGATGCCGTCGAGTTCATCCAGCGAGTTGTAGTGGATCACCAAGCGGCCTTTACCCGAGGTCTGATGGTGGACCAACACCCGAGTCCCCAACCGTTCCGAGAGATCGTCTTGCAGTGCCCGAACGTTTGGGTCAAGCGCTTTAGCTGAGGTTTTAGGGCTCAGGGTTTGTTCTTGCAGACGACGCGCTAAAGCCTCGGTTTCACGCACCGATAATCCCTGTAGTAAAACCTGGTGCGCCGCTTCTTGCTGCAAGGTTGGCGACAGTGGAAGGAGGGCGCGGGCATGGCCCATTTCCAGGCGGTTTTCCCGGACCCATTGCCGGACTTGGTCACACAGGTCCAGCAACCGCAATAAATTGCTGACCGCTGCGCGCGAGCGCCCGACCGCCTCAGCCGCTTCCTGATGGGTCATGGTAAATTCATCAATCAAGCGCTTGAGCGCCTCGGCTTCCTCCAGGGGATTCAGATCTTCGCGTTGGATGTTTTCGATCAAGGCGATTACCAACGCGGTATGATCCGGCACTTTCCGGATCAACGCCGGCACTTCGGTCAAGCCCGCCAATTGAGCGGCTCGCCAGCGTCGTTCACCGGCGATGATTTCGTAACGCTGCGCCGGCAACGGACGCACCACAATCGGTTGCACCATACCCTGCGCCCGGATGGATTCAGCCAATGCGTGCAGGCTGTCTTGAGCGATCTCTCCACGGGGCTGATAAGGCCGCGCTCTAATCGTTCAACAGCCAACATTTGCAAGCTTGTGTCGGACCCGGCTTTGCCTTCGGTATGATTGCTCTCGGTCGCATTGACGACACCTAACAGCGCATCCAAACCACGTCCCAAACCACGTTTTTTCACGGTTGCCCCTTCATTGGAAATCGACTGTTGAGTGCAGCTCCGAGATCACTCGTTACCCGCGGATCATCTAAACCACCGCCTTAGCAGGTGCTCTGTGCTTCATTCGTTGTAACATTTCTTTGGCCAGATCCCGGTAACTTTGCGCCCCGCGGGAACTTTTATCGTAAGCGTTCACAGGCAAGCCATGACTGGGCGCTTCGGCTAGGCGCACATTGCGCGGCACCAAGGTGTCATACACGGTGTCTCCGAAATGCTCCAGAAGCTGTGCCGACACTTCGTTGGCCAGTCGGTTGCGAGCATCGAACATGGTACGCAGCAGGCCCTCTATACGCAAACCGGGGTTGGTGCTGTGGCGCACTTTCTCGACGGTACCGAGTAACGCAGATAATCCCTCCAGAGCATAGTATTCGCACTGAATCGGGATAACCAAACCCTGCGCTGCAGTTAAGGCATTCACCGTGAGCATGTTTAAGGAGGGGGGACAGTCGATCACGATGTCATCATAATCGGCTTGAATGGGCATCAGTACTTCCCGCAACCGATACTGTCCGTTATCGGCATCCAGCAAAGCCACTTCAGCACCGGTCAGATCGCTATTAGCGGGCAACACCTGAATTTGTGCAGCCTCGGAAAATTGCAAGGCATCGCGGATCGCGATCCGCCGCAACAGCACTTCGTAGCTGGTCGCCGTGGCCTTGTGTTTGTCGACACCACAACCCATAGAGGCATTGCCCTGCGGGTCCAGATCGACCAGTAACACCCGCCGTTTTAGTTTGGAATCCGCCAAGCAGGCGGCGAGATTCACCGCCGTAGTCGTTTTGCCGACTCCGCCTTTTTGATTGGCTATCGCGATGATGTGCGCCATGAATGATTCCTTGTTGGGGAGTTGTCAGGAGCAAGATGGACGAGATGTCGTTCGGCGTCCAGCTCAGGCACGTTCAGCCGATATACGCCCTCGACCCGGAAGCCCGGCGGTAATTCGGCCAGTTCAGTTGCGGGATAAACACCCTTCATAGCGAGCAGACGTCCTCCCGTTCCGCAGAACCGACCCGCCTTGCACAGCATATCGGCTAGCGCGGCAAAAGCCCTTGATACTACGCTATCGAATGGCGTCACCGGCTGATAATCCTCGACCCGACAGCGCGCCACACTGACATTCGCAAGTCCGAGTTCGGCAACCGCCTGAGTCATGAAACGAACCCGTTTGCCGTTGCTATCCAATAATACAAAGTCCAATTCCCGACAGACGATGGCCAAAGGGATACCGGGCAATCCGGCACCGCTACCGACGTCCAGCAGACGGGGGCCTTGCAGCCAAGGCAGAATAGCTAAGCTATCCAGAACATGCAGGCCAACCATATCGGCACAGTGACGCACGGCTGTGAGATTGTAAGTCCGGTTCCAGCGCTCAAGCAACTGTAGGTAAGCGGCCAACTGTTCAACAGCGGTTTCCGAGGTCGCAATACCCAACCGTTCGATACCCAGACGAATCGGGGCTATTAATGGCATTGTCAAGCGCAATTGAGCCCTGGGATACGCCGTCGCCGCAGATCAAGCACAGGGGACATCGGCTAAAGCTTACCCTGAACGCGAGCGATGTGTTTTCAATTGAGGTCAGCGCGTTGGGAGAGACTTTTGGTAGAGCGTTCTAGCGTGTTGAAGCTTTTCCAAGCATCGATGAACTGGCCCTGTTGTTCGTCGAGCAAACCGAGCGCTTCTAATGAAGCCGCCCAGCGGGGATCTTGTAACCGTTGCCGTATTGCTGACGATTCTTCCAGTGCAGTTCGCGCTTCCGTGAGCCGATTGTCCATCAGCAGAGTCTTGCCGATGGCCATTAAACTATCCGCCACCGCATTGTCGTTACCGATCCGCCGCGCACTGTCCAAACTCTGTTGAAATTTCTCCAGCGCCTCAGCATGACGGTTGAGTCGCAACAAATAATCCCTTGTTCCTGCAAAATTGCTGCGGATAAGTGATCATTGCGTAATTTGCGGGCTAAAAACTCGGCGTCTTGATTGCGCGCCAACGCGGTCTGGTGGCTGCCTTTATTGCGATAAAACGTGGCCAATTGGCGAAGATTAACCAAACTGCCCCAGTTCGTCATGGCCGGCACGATGCATCTTG
>JAAUQA010000253.1 GCA_012032855.1 Candidatus Competibacteraceae bacterium | reverse complement strand
ATTCAAGGAATAATGCGGGTCTTGCATGATTAAGGCGATACGTCGGCCACGAATTGCGCGCCATTGGTGGCGACCGGCGTGCAATAAATCGATCCCGGCGAATTCCAAACGGCGAGCCTGTAACCGCCCCGAGTTCGGCAACAAGCCCAAGATGGCGCGGGCGGTTTGCGATTTGCCGGAGCCGGATTCACCGACTATGCCCAGTTTTTCCCGGCCTACCTGAAAATTAACTCCGCGCACCGCAGCCACCCGACCCTGGCGAGTAGCGAAGTCGACCTGTAATTCCTCCACGCGCAGCAAGGGATCACTATAGCCAACAATGGCGGGTAAACCATACTGGCTGTTGTCTTTAACCGGGTCGCGGTTCATGCTGATAAAAAACCTCCTTGGAGAAAGTCAGGAATGGGCAGACTTTATCTCACCACGGTTCGCGCTAGATTAATAGTGCTGAGTGTGGTCGGCGCTTTGGCCACTATTGCGACTGTGGTCGTTATTCTGTATCTCACTCAGGGGCGCGTGGTGGAACAAGTCAAGCATAATGCAACTCTGCTCGCCAACGTGCTGGCCCTGGAGCATAAAATACAGGTGCGCAGCATCCAGCAGATTCTTACCCTGCTCGTACAAATCCCGGCTATTCAAAGTAGCCCGCCCGATTGTGTGACGACCTCTCGTCTGTTGGGTGGTCAAGTGAACGGTTTTATGGCATTTGCCTTGCTCTCGCCGACGGGAGATTTGTATTGCCCGCAATCTCCGATCGCTCCGCTGATTGCACCGGTGAACCGAGACTTTTTCGCAAAAGTCGCACAAACCCGAAGCTTCCGTATCCGTGACCATCCACTAGTCAGCAACCAAGGGGATGCTTACTTGCTTGCCGTTCTTCCGCTGGTGAACGCGGCTAACCAGGTTGAATCATTATTAGTGGGCGTGTTGAATATGGAATGGTTCGATGTTTTTCTGGCCGAAACGCCACCGCCGGAGGGCACAGCCATTGTGATGGTCGATCAACAAGGACAGGTGCTGGCACGCTATCCCCATGCCTTCGCCGCCGTCGGGGAAAACCTGGTCGATACCGCTTTTTATCAAGCCCTGCTCTGGCAAGGCAGCGGCAGCGGAGAGATCATCTGGCGTGACGGTGACGAAAAGATCATCGGTTTTACCATCCCGCAGGATCATCCGTTCAATGTGTATATCAGCGTGCTCTACAATAAAGACCGGCTTTGGCAACACACTTTGAGCTCTCTCCTGCAAGGCATTACGGTTGTCGCATTGGCTTTAGTAGGGGTGTTTTTATTACTGCTGTACGGCAATTATCAGATCATTCTGCGGTATTTGAACAGTCTGGTGAATACAACCCGTAAGATGGCGACCGGTGATCTGTCGGTGCGCTCGGAATGGGCCAACGATGTCAGTGAATTCGGTGCACTGGCACGTGCTTTTGACGCGATGGCCGAGACAGTCGCGCAACGCGAGCGAAAGCTCCGGGAACATGCCGTTATGCTGGAGAAGTCAAATGTCGAACTGGAACAATTTGCTTATGTCGCCTCCCATGACCTGAAAGAACCGTTACGGATGGTGGCGAGTTTCTGCAACCTACTGCAACAGCGTTACGCTGACCAGCTGGACGCCAAAGCCCAACAATATATTGCCTATGCGGTCGATGGCGCCCAGCGCATGCAAACCCTGATCAATGATTTGCTGACGCTATCGCGGGTAGGCACACAACAAGACACTTTCACAACGGTGGATTGCAATACCCTATTGCAAGCAGTGCTCCGGGATTTGCAGACCGTTATTAAGCAACATAGTGCAGAAATCATTACGCCAAGCCCGCTTCCGATCTTACAGGCGGATAGCACGGAGTTGGGACAGTTGTTACAGAATCTGATCGGCAACGCCATCAAATTTCACGGTGATGCACCGCCTCGCATCAAAATTACCGCAATCCCCGATGATGATGAGTGGATATTTGCTGTACGCGATAACGGTATCGGTATCGCCCCTGAGTTTAAGGACCGCATTTTCTTGATTTTTCAACGCTTGCATCATCGGGAAAACTACTCAGGCAATGGTATCGGTCTCGCGGTGTGCAAAAAATCGTCGAACGTCATGGGGGAAGAATCTGGATAGAATCCGAAGTAGGCAAAGGCAGCACGTTCTATTTTACCTTGCCGCGCCGTTGATCTCGGTAGGCAAAATCACCTATCGACCCGGACAGCGTTCAAGACAAGCCGTGAATACCTCCGTATAGGCTCGACTGCGGCATCCCTCCCGCACACGGTCTTGCTAATCGCATCCAGGCCGATGTTAGTGCTGACATTCCGCACATCTTGGGAAGGGACCAGATCTAATCTCCGTTCGATGCGTTCTACCCGATTCCGGAGAGTGCTGAGCTCGTCCATGTAACTGACCTGGGTCATGTGGAACCCAGCCATATGATGTTCAATCGCTGCCAGTCGTTCATTGGTCTGGCGCTGCCCGTCTTCGAGACGAGACAGGCCACCCTGAAGGTGTTTCAAGATTTCCAGCATGAGACATCATTGCTCATAATTCTCCGCCACTTTAGTACTTAATTTAGGTGATATTTTATCGCTCATGAGTGATAAAGTTTTGTTGGCCCATCCGGGCGGGTGGGGATTGAAACTAGAATTTCCGCTAGTTTTGGCGGGAACCTGGGAGGTTTATCCGCCTAGCTAGGCGGGTGTGAATTGCCACCACATCAATGGTTTTTGGTGTGCAAAATCATCATTATCTAAGCACACCAGATCCACCGATCATCATCGAATTGCCTACCCATCCTCTTGTAGCGAACCAGACAAGCACTAACCGCATTTGTCGCATACCGCACCTCACTCCCATCCTAAGCATCATCAATAAAGTAAATAAATTCAGTGCATTATAAATATAAAACGATGGCATAGGGTTTGCTGAATTGGCTAGCAACGACTGCATTTAGTCTTTTCCTGCCTAATCGAACCAGAGGTTTTTATCATGGCAAAATCGGCCTGTTTTACGCGACGGATACCGGCAACACCCGCAAAGTAGCCAAAATGATCAAACGGCAATTTGAAGACGGGGAGGTCGATCTGTTCAACATCACCAAGGCAAGCACTGCCGATATGCAAGCCTATGACGCCATCATTTTCGGCACCCCGACCTTGGGAGACGGCGAACTACCGGAAACCTTGGATGAATTTATGCCGGAACTGGAAGGTGTCGATTTCACCGGCAAGACCGTCGCGCTGTTCGGACTGGGTGATCAAGACGGCTACCCGGATGAGTTCGTCGACGCGCTCGGCATTATGTATAAAAAATTCAAAAAACTCGGCGCCGATCCGGTCGGACGCTGGTCCACCGAAGGCTATGAGTTCGATAAATCCAAGGCAGTCAGAAACGGCGAATTTGTCGGCTTGGTCATCGATCAGGACAACCAGGCGGAAATGACCGCAGAACGCGTGGAAGAGTGGGTTGATTTAGTCCGTCCCGTGCTGCTGGGCGAAACCGTCGCGGGATAGTCGAGTCCGTTTGCCTAATCCTGAAGGTTTCGCGAACGCGGGATCTGCCACGTCAACCCCGAGACTTGATCATGAAATCCAGCGAAATCGCCGCCCTCCTGAATGAGCCGGCCTGCGAGCATAATACCAAAGCCAAGACCGGCTGCGCCCGCCCAAAACCCGGTGCCACAGCGGGGGGCTGCGCCTTCGATGGCGCTCAGATCACCCTATTGCCGATTGCCGATGTGGCCCATGTCGTTCATGGGCCTATCGCTTGCGCCGGCAGTTCTTGGGACAATCGCGGCACCCGTTCCACCGGTCCTACCCTGTTCAAAATCGGCATGACCACAGACTTGACTGAACAAGATGTGATCATGGGGCGGGGCGAAAAGCGCTTGTTTCACGCCATCAAACAGGCTATCGACAGCCACGCGCCTGCCGCCGTATTCGTTTATAACACTTGCGTGCCGGCGCTGATCGGTGATGACTTGGTGGCGGTCTGTAAGGCCGCGCAAGAGCGTTGGCACGTGCCGGTGGTGCCGGTTGACGCTGCCGGTTTCTACGGCACCAAAACATGGGTAACCGCATCGCTGGTGAAACCATGTTGGATCATGTGGTCGGCACCCGCGAACCGGAGCCGCCGCCGGTGGACCCGCGTCGCCCCGATTTGCAAGTTTACGATGTCAATCTAATCGGCGAATACAACATCGCCGGCGAATTCTGGAATGTCCTACCCCTATTCGATGAATTAGGCTTGCGCGTGTTGTGCACCTTATCCGGCGATACCCGCTACCGGGAAGTGCAGACCATGCACCGCGCGCAAGTGAGCATGGTGGTCTGCTCGCGGGCGCTGCTTAATGTCGCCCGTAAACTCCAAGAACGTTATCGCATTCCTTGGTTTGAAGGTAGTTTCTATGGCATTGCCGACACCTCTAATGCGTTGCGGGATTTCGCGTTATTGCTCGACGATCCCGATTTGATCGCCCGCACCGAAGCCCTAATCGCCCGCGAGGAAGCGGCCCTAAAAACTGAATTGGCACCCTGGCGTGAACGGCTTACCGGTAAACGAGCGTTGCTATACACCGGTGGCGTTAAATCCTGGTCCATCGTGTCTGCTTTGCAGGATTTAGGCGTTGAAGTGGTGGCGACCGGCACCAAGAAATCCACCGAGGAAGACAAAGCCCGGATTCAGGCGTTGATGGGCGAGAAGGCGCGCATGATCGACGACGGTAACCCGCAAGCGTTGCTGCGCGTCGCCCGCGAGCAACAGGCCGATCTGTTGGTCGCCGGTGGTCGCAATATGTATACCGCCCTCAAAGCACGGCTACCGTTTTTAGACATCAACCAGGAACGCGAACACGGTTACGCCGGTTATCGCGGCATGGTGACGTTGGCGCGGGAACTCGTCCGCACCATCGAAAGCCCGATTTGGTCGGCAGTGCGTCAACCGGCACCCTGGCAGACTACACCGCAGGATGCACCGGAGGCCGTTCATGGCTGAAATCATTAAACGCCACAAACCCCTGTCCGTCAGTCCGTTAAAAACCAGCCAACCGGTAGGCGCGACCCTGGCTCTGCTGGGTTTGGATCGCGCCATGCCGATATTGCATGGTTCCCAAGGTTGTAGCGCTTTCGCCAAAGTATTTTTCGTGCGCCATTTCCGCGAGCCGATTCCGCTACAAACCACCGCGTTGGATTCGGTGTCCAGCATCATGGGCGGGGATGACAGCATCATTGAAGGCTTGAAAACCGTCTGCGAAAAGGCGCGGCCCGCTGTGGTGGGATTGTTAACCACCAGTTTGGCGGAAGCCCAAGGCACCGACATCTTGCGGGTCGTCAAGCAATTCCGGCAACAATATCCGCAATTCCAATCGGTCAGAGTTTTGCCCGTCAATACACCGGATTTTACGGGTGCCTGGAAACCGGCTTTGCGATCACCGTGCGCGCCATGATTGATGCTTGGGTAGCGCCGAGCAGCAGTGCAGGAACCCATCCCGGTCGGCGGTCCCGGCAAGTGAATGCTGTTATGCGGTTCACTGTTGACGCCCGGCGATCTGGAAGT
>JAAUQA010000252.1 GCA_012032855.1 Candidatus Competibacteraceae bacterium | reverse complement strand
GGCGATGCTTCTCATCCGCTGCCTGACGATGTTCCAAGGGCCGTTCCCGTGGGTCCTGAACGGCCAGAGCTGCGGCGATGATGAGCACCTCGCGCAGGCAGCCGTGCTGTTGCGCGGCCAGAATCATCCGCCCCAGGCGCGGATCAATAGGTAATTTAGCCAGTTGTCGCCCCGGCACGGTAACCCGGCGATGCTCGTCAACCGCCTGCAATTCGAACAATAGTTTGAACCCGTCAGTGATTAGGCGGGTATCCGGTGGATCGACGAACGGGAAATCCGCCACTTCCCCCAAATTCAAAACGCTCATCTGCAAGATCACTGCCGCTAGATTGGTGCGCAGAATCTCCGGTTCGGTAAACGCGGGCCGAGCCTGAAAGTCCTCTTCGGAAACAACCGGATGCAGACCCCGGCACTGATCCGACCACAGCGCCCGGCACGCTGATTGGCGCTGGCTTGGGAAATTTTCTCTATCGGCAAGCGTTGCAGCTGACTGCGATGACTGTAGCGACTGATACGGGCGGTGCCGGGATCAATGACGTAGCGAATACCCGGCACCGTGAGCGAAGTCTCCGCCACATTGGTTGCTAACACGATGCGGCGTTGTTGATGCGGTTGAAAAACCCGGTTCTGTTCACTCGCCGACAGCCGTGCGTAAAGCGGCACAATCTCGGTGGAAGGCGGGTGGTGTTTGCGCAAGCTTTCAGCGGTCTCGCGGATTTCCCGTTCGCCGCTGAGAAAAATCAAAATATCGCCCCGGTCGATGCGCGAAACTTCATCGACCGCATCTAAAATGGCTTGTTGCAAATCCCGATCCCGTTCGTCTTCATCATCGCTCAGTAGGGGACGGTAGCGCATCTCTACCGGATAGGTACGGCCTGAGACTTCGATGATTGGGGCATTATTGAAATGGCGGGAAAACCGCTCGGGGTCGATGGTGGCCGAGGTGATGATCAGCTTGAGATCAGGGCGGGTGGGTAATAGCCGGTGCAGATAGCCTAATAGAAAATCGATATTGAGACTGCGTTCATGCGCCTCATCAATGATGATGACTTCGTAGCGCTCCAAATAGCGGTCGCTTTGGGTCTCCGCCAATAAGATACCGTCGGTCATCAGTTTGATAACGGTATCGGGACCCATTCGATCGCTGAAGCGCACCTTATAACCGACCGCGCCACCCACCGATGTGCTGAGTTCTTCGGCAATACGCGCGGCGACACTGCGGGCCGCTATGCGCCGTGGTTGAGTATGGCCGATGGTGCCTGCTGCGCCTAACCCCAGTTCTAACAGAGCTTCGGGCAGTTGGGTAGTTTTACCGGAGCCGGTCTCGCCGCAGACAATGACCACTTGATGGTCCCGCAGGGCAGCGGCGATGGCGTCGCGGCGCTGATTGATAGGTAGGCTTTCATCGAAGCGGGGATTCGGCAGCGCCGCTAAGCGTTTTTGCCGCTGTGAGATAGAGGCATGCACAGCAACCTCAAGCTGTTCCAAACCCCGATTAACCGGTTTATCTGCTCGCAGCCGTTGTCGCAATTGTCGGAGCCGGCGATCCAGATTGCGTCGGTCCCGAGTGAGGCATTCGGCGAGACGGGTCTTTAGCTGATCCAATGTGTCAAGCACTGCTATTCCCTCTCAATGAAGTCTTTCGCTTGGTCGGCTAGGGTGAGTTATGCGATATGCCAACACACACCAGCCGGATCAATCAAATGCACTTCTCTAATGCCCCAAGGAAATTCGGTTGGCTCACGGGCTCGCACGTCGTCGAATTGGTTTAATACTCCACTGTTTTGCAGCTGCTGCCAGAATTCATCCAAATCGTTGACCGATAAATACATCATCAAATTCTGTTGCAATTCTTCATTCTCAAAGTCTTGCAATAGAAAGACCGCTGCGCCCCATTGCAATTCAGCAATGCCATCACCTTCCCAATTGATATGGAATCCCAATGCCATGGAAAAATTTTTCGAGTAGTGAAAATCTTTCCCACTGGGGATAAAGGGTCGTAGTTGAGTCGGCTCAATGTTCATCACAACGCTCATGTCATGGAATAGAGTGCTTAAGCATACCGATACGCCGTTGCGAACGCATCCGTCGGCACAAAAACGTAAGTTGTTCATTACCATAAAACACTTGCAAGCTGCACTACTTTAGCGTAGTGTCGCCTCGTTCAGCGGCGCGCGACCGCTGAATTTTCAAATGCCGATCCCTTTAAGGTATCCCAACATAAGTCGCGTTATGCAGCGGAACTTTAGCGGAATCGACACAGCTGTAACCGTTGAATATTTTTGAGGTTTTTTTTAATGCGTACGGGTACTGTGAAGTGGTTTAGCCAGACCAAGGGTTTCGGATTCATTACCCCAGAGGACGGTGGCAATGACGTTTTCGTTCATTATTCTTCTATTGATGGCAAAGGATTTCGCACTCTCGGCGAAAATCAAAGAGTTCAATTTGAATCCCAAGACGGTCCCAAAGGTCCTCAAGCGACTATGGTAAAACCGGTTGAATGAGAGAACTACCGTTTCATCTCTGCTAATTGACTTTTCCCACATCCTGCCGGTTTTATTAAAGAGTCACCCGATTCTTTGACCCATCGATTTCATTGCCCTCCTCCGGTCTAGGGGGAGGGTTGTCCATTGTTAAATACGCTATCATTAGGGTTATCTCCGTTCTGGATATAACGGCGCCAAAGCTGATTGAATCTCAGACTTGGGTCTCTGCAATGGCAAGCCGCGCTGAACAACCTGCCACAACGACTGACCATCCCAGGTCGTAGGCGTAGGCGCGTAAAGTACTCGATCCAACCCCCTCACCAATGCGCCGGCTTGCGGATCCAGACGGGCGGCTAATGCGCCCAAATGGCGCGCTGGTTGATTGGGCCATAAGGCGCTGGCCCAAGCCAATAACGCTTGTGCCGTTGCTACCGGGTCATTAGCGGCGCAGGCGTGCTGGACGGCGCGTTTCGCCGCCCTGGCGTTGGTGGGAATGCTATCAACCGTCTGCCGCGCCGGTTCCGATACGCGTCGGTTCTTGTTTGAGCGCCACCAAGCGTATAACGTCACTAACCAAGCCAGCAATAAACTCATCGCCACACTGGGCCAAAAAGCGTCCGCCGTAGTCCTTTTATATTCAGTCTGATCAGGCTGTTGTTCAAGCAACTGGGTATCCGATTGAACAGGTACAGGCGGTTGCCCTGGATTAAGCGCCGGTAATACTTCAATATCTAAAGCCGGTAGCACCGCTGTGCGGGGTTTGTCCTGTTGCGTATCCCACCAATCCAGCTGCACTTCCGGAAAAGTGAACCGCCCAGCTCGGGTGGGTACTAACGCGATACTCTGTTCCCTTCGGGACATCAACCATTGGCCGTCGATACTGTTCTCGGTCACCGGTTGATCGGGGTAGAATCGCGCCCAATCGAAGTTCGGCCAGGTTAATTCCGGCAGTTGCGATTTACTGAGACCCCGCGCTTCCAGGCGCAATGTACGGGTGATGGGTTCACCGACCCTGAACTGCGGAGGGTGCTGCGACCAAACGTCTTGCAGGCTTAACGCAGCACTGGGCAACCAATAAGGCCCTACCGACGCAGCTGGACGGGGACGCACATCCAGTATCATCGGATCACTACTCCGTTTGATCCGTCGACCACGGGAAAACAACGAGCCTTGATTATTATCGGCAATACGCCCCTCGAAATTGAGGGCCGGAATCGTCAGGGTACCGCTGCGTTGGGCAAACAGCGCGTAACGACGCTCAATGACTTGGTAGCGTCGACCGTCACGTTGAGTTTGAAAACGCACATCCTCGCCTAGTCGTTCGACCACGGCGTTCGGTGGGCTTGGAGCAGCTAAGCTACCTTCCAATAACGGCACGGCGAAAAACAACCGGACGGTGTATTGAACTTGCGCTTGCACATAAGGATCGAGCGGTTCAGCCTGCACTTCGATAAACAGATCGGCAGCGGGTTGCTGAGCGTCAGCGTTAGTGGGCGGTTGCACTAGCAACGTCAGGGGCTGGGTTTGCTCCACACCTATCCGCAGCGACGGGACTTGTAACAGGCCGACCTGCTTGGGTTCTAATTCGATACGCCACTGGGTTTGGGCTGATGGTTTGCCGTTGATCAGCTGCAGTTGTGTGTTGACTTGCCTACCGAGAATGGTGAAATCTTGTTCTAAAGGCGTCAGATCGAGGCCGGCATCATTAGCTTGGGCATCAATTTCGAGCAGCAGTGTGACCGTTTCTCCCTGAGTGACTGTCGTACGCTCAAAACTGGCCTGTACCGTAGCCAATGCACTGGGAATAGCCGCCAACAGACCCAGGATAAATAGCAGCCACGACCAAGGCGTTGCCATGCCGATGTTACCGCGCCAATACAGTGAATATTGATTCGCCATCAAACCGTCGTTTCCAACGCCAGCGCGGCGGCAATCAACGCTTGCGTATACCGTTCCTTGGGGGCAGTGAATATCTGTTGCGCCGAACCTTTTTCCACAACTTGACCTTCTTTCATGACCAACACCTCATTCGCCAATGCCCGCACTACACGTAAATCGTGGCTAATGAACAGATAAGCTAGGCGGTAACGGTTTTGCAAGTCACGCAACAAATCGACAATTTGCGCCTGTACCGAGACATCCAACGCGCTGGTGGGTTCGTCCAGCACTAACAACCGAGGTTTCAGCACCAAAGCCCGCGCGATAGCGATGCGTTGTCGCTGACCACCGGAAATTCATGGGGGTAGCGGTCCTGACTGGCCGGATCCAAACCCACTTCCTCCAATGCCTTGGAAACCAGCACGCGGCGCTCGTCCCGACTACCCCCTAAACCATGTACCAGTAACCCCTCCTCAATGATTTGACCGACCGACAGACGCGGACTGAGCGATCCATACGGGTCCTGGAAACGATCTGCATTTCCCGCCGGAGCGGACGGACAGCTTTAGCGGATAAATTATCAATGCGGCGATCCTGAAACCGAATTGGACCTTTGCTAGCCAATAGTCGCAACAGGGCTAGACCTAAAGTCGTTTTGCCCGAACCACTTTCACCGACCACCCCTACGGTCTGGCCCTCGCGCAGACTCAAGCTGAGCCCGTCCACCGCTTTGACATAATCCACCGTGCGGCGAATGATGCCTTTTTTTATTGGAAACCAGACTTTTAAATCCGTACTGCCCATTACCTCAGGTGCACCCTCGACGACTGGCGGCGGCTCGCCCTTGGGTTCGGCAGCCAATAACTCGCGGGTATAGGGATGTTGAGGTGCGTTGAACAGTTCCGCGAGGGGGCCGCGTTCCACGATTTCGCCCGCTTTCATGACGCAGCGGCGTCTCGACCGCGGCGAACGGATCCGGCCCGACGCCGCGCCGGAGGGCGACGGCTCCGACGCCGACTACGCGGTCGCCACCTACCTCGGGCTCCTGCCGTGGACGTTCTTCGCCCTGATGCCGGCGATGGTCAGCGCCCTGGCAGGCGTTGGAGTTCGGCAGACGATCCGTCGTCGATTCGAAACGGACGGCCTGAGAGCGGGTTCGGCCGCAGGCTCCGGGAGCCGGCAGCGCCGGGGCG
>JAAUQA010000251.1 GCA_012032855.1 Candidatus Competibacteraceae bacterium | reverse complement strand
CACGAATCGGTGATAATAGACGCTGGCTCGCGCCGGCTTCATCAATCACATCAATCGCTTTGTCGGGCAGGTGACGGTCGTTAATATAACGAGACGCCAATTCAACCGCAGTACGCAGGGCTTTAGAAGAATACTTGACGTCATGGTGTTCTTCGAAGCGGTTTTTAAGCCCTTTAAGTATCTGATACGTTTCTTCTTCAGATGGCTCGGGTATGTCTATTTTCTGAAACCGCCGCGCTAACGCACGATCTTTTTCGAAAATGCCCCGGTATTCCTGATAAGTCGTGGAGCCGATGCATTTGAGTTCACCGGAAGCCAACATGGGCTTGATCAGGTTAGAGGCATCCATGACCCCGCCGGAAGCAGCCCCCGCACCGATCAAGGTATGGATTTCGTCGATGAAAAGAATAGCGTTGCGCTGTTTACGCAGTTGCGCCAGCACCGCCTTGAGACGCTTTTCAAAATCTCCCCGATATTTGGTGCCGGCGACCAGTGAGCCGAGGTCCAAGGCATAGATGACTGCATTTTCGAGCACTTCCGGTACCTGGGCATCGACGATTAACTTCGCCAGTCCCTCGGCAATGGCTGTTTTGCCGACCCCTGCCTCGCCGACGAACAGGGGATTGTTTTTACGGCGCCGACAGAGAATCTGAATGGTTCGTTCGACTTCGGTTTCCCGACCGATCAGCGGGTCGATCCGGCCCTGCCGCGCCAGCTCATTCAAGTTACTCGCGAAATTATCCAGGGGTTTGGAACTTGGCGTCTCACTGGCGGTTTCTTCGTCGTTACCGGAAGATGGCATTTCATTGTCGTCCGATACTTTGGATATACCGTGAGAAATGTAATTCACCACATCAAGTCGGCTGACATCCTGTTGCTTGAGACAATAAACCGCCTGGGATTCTTGTTCACCGAAGATGGCCACCAGCACATTCGCCCCGGTCACTTCTTTGTTGCCGGATGATTGGACATGGAGCACAGCGCGTTGTAGAACGCGCTGAAAACCCAGGGTTGGTTGCGTTTCGCGCGGATCGCCGGTACTGAGAATCGGTGTGCTCTCGCGAATGAACGTCTGCAACTCGCGCCGTAAACGGTCCAGATTGCCGCCACAAGCCCTCAGCACCTCCGCAGCTGAAGGATTATCGAGCAAGGCCAGCAGCAAGTGCTCTACGGTCATGAATTCATGCCGTCGATCTCGCGCTTCCTTGAACGCGAGGTTGATGGAAAACTCCAGGTCCTTGCTCAACATAATGTAGACCTCATCGTGTTTAGGGTTAAGCCTCTTCCATGGTGCACATCAGCGGATGTTGATGGCTGCGTGAGTAATCGTTGACCTGCGCGACCTTGGTTTCCGCTATTTCGTGGGTATAAATGCCACACACCCCTTTGCCGCGGGATGCACATGCAACATGATTTGCGTGGCTTTCTCACGACTCATCGCAAAGAAATGTTCAAGAATCTGCACGACGAATTCCATTGGCGTGTAATCGTCGTTCAATAAAATGACTTTGTATAAACGCGGTTGTTTGAGCTTGGGCTTCGCCTGCTCTACGGCAAGGCCATTATCACCGTTGGCAGGATTGTTACGTTCCGTGCTCATTGGGTATACCGTCAGTTATCAGGACGCTTCTTACTATTCAGAGTAGCAACATCCCATAAAATTTACAGCCTCCGTCAACAGGAAGCAATTTTATACCCCGGCGCCAGTAACAAGCGATTGTTCATCGGGTTCAACCGTACACCGTGTTGAGTTTGGCCGCCATGACGAAATCGTTTTCATGGAGCCCGCCGATTTTATGGGTATAGTAGACCACTGTGGCATAGCCCCAGCCAAATGAAATATCGGGGTGATGATCTTCCTGTTCGGCAATTTCGCCGACCCGGTTGACGAATTCCAACGCAGCGGCGAAGCTTTTAAAGGCAAACCGGCGTTCCAAACGAGTGCCTTCCTGTGTCAACGACCATCCGGGGGTTTGCGCCAACAGGCTTTCCGCTTCTTCCTGAGATAACGAGGGCACCCCGCCCTGGCAGGGCACACAGCTTTTTTCGGATAACTTCATGAATAACCTCTCGCCTATCAATCAGGCGGCGACTGACCGTAATGCTGTATAGATTGTTCAAGTGGAAAAAATATCCGTTACAGTATATCTCCAAACGAGTGCCCCAAACTATGGGGATTGTGCCCAGCACCTGATCCCAACACGGCGGGCATATGAGCGAAGAGTTGCAAACCTATGATTTGGACAGCACATGTCACCGTAGCAACCCTAGTAGAATACAGCGGACGGTTTCTTATGGTGGAAGAATCGATTGACGGACGCAGTCTGTATAACCAACCAGCCGGTCATCTGGAAAATAACGAAACCTTACTCACCGCCGCCGTTCGCGAAACACGCGAAGAAACCGCCTGGGATGTCGAACTTGAGGCATTGGTCGGTATCTACCAATGGCATCATCCGGAGAACGGAGAAACCTATGTTCGCTTCAGTTTTGCCGCCGAGCGCCGCCGACATCACCCCGATCAACCCTTGGATAGCGGGATTCAGCGTGCGGCTTGGTTAACCCAAGCGGAGATTGCTGCCTTGCAGTCTCAGTGGCGCAGTCCGATGGTCATGCGCTGTATTGATGATTACCTAGCGGGTCATCGCTATCCGTTAAGTGTGCTCACCGCTTTGCCCTAGCTGTAAAAAGTTTGCACTTTGATGGTGCAGAACTCTTTTCACAAGTCGAAGCTTGCTACAACCGGTGCATGATCGGAGGGTCGTTCCAAACGGCGCGGCGCTTTATCGATCCGACAAGCGGTACAGAGCGGGGCCATCGCCGGACTGACCAGAACCAAATCGATACGTAAACCGTGGTTGCGCCGGAACCCGGCAGCCCGGTAATCCCACCAGCTGTAACTCTCCGGTTCTTGCTCGAATAGCCGAAATGCATCCTGCAGACCCAAGGTGAGCAACTGTTGCAGCGTGGATCTTTCCGGCTCACTGCACAGCACTTGACCGGCCCAAGATTGCGGGTCGTAAACGTCGCAATCTTGCGGGGCAATGTTGAAATCGCCTAGCAGCACAAAATGGGAATGGCTGGCCAGTTGCTCTTTTACGTAACGGATGAGTTTGTCTAACCAAGCTAATTTGTAGGCGTATTTTTCTGTGCCGACGGCTTGACCGTTGGGTACGTAAACATTCAGTATCCGTACCGGTCCGATGGTCGCGCCTAGCACGCGGCGCTGCGGGTCCTGTAAATCGGGCAAGTCCTGCACCGGATCGGCAGCAGGCGCACGGCTGAATAAAGCGACTCCGTTATAGGTTTTCTGGCCGGAAAATAACGCCTGATAACCGGCTGCGATAAATGCCTGGAGGGGAAAATCGGGGTCGGCGGTTTTAGTTTCCTGCACCGCCAGAATATCTGGTTGTTCAGTTTCCAGCCAATCCAGTACTTGGGGTAGACGGACCCGCAAGGAGTTGACATTCCAGGTAGCGATTTTAATGGCCATGTGCGTGCATTCGTTATTTTTCGCCGGGTTGTTTAACAGTCCGCGTTGGGCGATGAGTGCTGGGTAACGCTACCTCTTCTAATCTCTGCGCTCCGTGATCAATAGAGCTATGCCAGCGACGATAAAACTCATGGGCGGATAGTGGGCAACTGTACAAATAACCTTGCGCATGATCGCAATCCTGGTTTTGTAAAAAACGGGCTTGTTCGATCGTTTCCACACCTTCAGCGATTACGGTTAAACCCAGGCTTTTGGCCAGCGCAATCACAGCCCGGACAATAGCCTCATCGTTGGGGTCACGAGTGATGTCACTGATAAAGGATTGATCGATTTTCAGCTTGTGTACCGGTAATCGCTTGAGGTAGCTGAGCGAGGAATAGCCGGTGCCGAAATCGTCTATGGAAAGACGCACACCCAATGCGCGCAAGCCATCCATATTGGCAATCGCCCGTTCCGTTTGTTTCATAATACCGGATTCGGTGATTTCTAGTTCCAGACAGGCCGGATCCAGTTTGTTGTGGGCGAGCACTTGGTTTACCTGTGCCACAAGATTACCCAGTTGGATTTGTTTGACCGACAAGTTGATAGCCATACAGGGTACCGCGAAACCCATATCCCACCAATCCCGCAATTGTTGGCAGGCGGTGCTGAGTACCCACTCTCCCAAGGTCAAGATCATGCCGCTTTCTTCGGCAAGCGGGATAAACCGAGCCGGTGAGATATTCCCCAATTCGGGGTGTTGCCAACGCAACAACGCTTCCACACCGACTAGACGGCCGGAAGCGAGTTCGATTTGCGGTTGATAATGCACCGTCAGCGTTTCCTGCTCAATCGCCCGCCTTAAATAGCTTTCCAGGCGCAATCGCTCGAATGTGTCGGCGGTCAGTTCGGCTTTGTAGAACTGATAGGTGTTGCGTCCCTGGGCTTTGGCTTGATACATGGCGGCATCGGCGTTTTTGACCAGCGTGTTGACGTCTTGCCCGTCTTCGGGATAAAGACTGATACCGATACTGGTGGTGATGAAAAATTCGTGATTAAGAATGGCAATCGGTTGGGAAAATAAACCGAGTAATTTTTGAGCGACGATAACACCATCGCCGGGACCCTCGATTTTGTCCAGTAACAAAGTGAATTCATCGCCGCTAATTCTGGCTAAGGTGTCTTCAGCGCGCACCTGAGTGGTCATCCGTTCCGCCACCTTTTGCAGCAACTGATCACCCACTGGGTGTCCCAGTGTGTCATTGACGTTCTTGAAGTGGTCTAAGTCCAAAAACAGTACCGCTAACTGATGGTCATTGCGACGCGCGCGCTGAATGCTGTGTTCTAAGCGTTCATTAAACAAAAGGCGATTGGGTAACTTGGTGAGTGGATCATGATACGCCAGGAAGTCTAATTGGGCCTGGGATCGTTTCATGGAGGTAATGTCACTGAACACCGAAACATAGTGGCTGAGCTGGCCACTAGCCGTTTCCACGGTGCTGATGGTGAGCCACTCCGGGTAAATTTCGCCGTTCTTGCGCCGGTTCCAGATTTCCCCTTGCCATTGACCGGATGCTCTGAGGGTATCCCAAAGCGCTTCATAAAAAGCCGCATCGTGGCGGCCAGATTGGAGAATGCGCGGTGTTTGAGTGAGCGCTTCTTGTTCATGATACCCGGTGATTTCGGTAAAGGCTTTGTTTATCGCAACAATTCGCCCTTCCAAGTCGGTGATCATTACCCCTTCCGCAGTGCTCTCGAACACCCGCTCCCACTGTCTCAGTTTCTCTTCAATTTGCTTGCGTTCGGTCAGGTCGACTGCCAGACAATACAGTTCAGGCTCGTTGTTGGGGTTACGAACCAGCATGTGACTGGCATACGTCAATATGGGTGCACGTCCTTGTGCAGCATGTTGATCTCTCCGGCAAGGATAGGCAGATCATCGGTTATCCAGCGCTCGAAAGCGTCTGTCCAGTCCTCGCGTAGGTCGGGAGCCAGCAAATGCTCTAATTTGCGTCCCAGAACTTCTTGCTGGCTATATCCATAGAGTTGCTCACTGGCGGTGTTCCAGAAGATAACGTTGCGGTAACGATCATAACCCT
>JAAUQA010000250.1 GCA_012032855.1 Candidatus Competibacteraceae bacterium | reverse complement strand
GCGTCTCCTTTGGCACGGTCTTGACCAGGAAATCCTCCACGCCCTGGCGCATCGCCCGGACGCTGCTGGGGATGTCGCCCTGACCGGTGAGAAAAACGACGGGTAAAGGATTGGCGGATTGCGCCAACGCCGCTTGCAACGCCAGACCATCCATGTTGGGCATTTGCAGGTCTGCCAATACGCATCCCCTGGTCTGTGGCGAGCGCCGCGTCAGGAAAGCGGTTGCAGAGCTGAAACTTTCCACGGCATAACCGCTGCTGCGCAGCAGGCGTTGGATGCTCTTCAGGAAGGATGCATCGTCGTCCACAACAAATACCGTCATCCGTGGCGGTTCATTCATGCGGCGCCGCTCTCCTGCGCGACCGGCAGCGTGAATCGAACTGTCGCGCCACCGTCCGGATTGTTTTCGGCCCCAATGCGACCGCCGTGCGCTTCGACGATGGTCTTCGCAATCGCAAGCCCGATGCCGGTACCTTTCGTTTTGGTGGTGACAAACGGCTCAAACACATGGGGCAATCGATCGGGATCGATCCCCACCCCGGTGTCCTTGACAGCCAATTCGACCATTTCCCCGCCTACTGGCGCGGCATGAATCTCGATCCGCCGAGAGCCATCATATTTGGACGCCAGCGCATCCAAACTGTTCAGCAGCAGGATCAGCATTATCTGCTGGAAATGAATGCGGTCTGCCCGGACCACGGGGATTTTGCGCGGTATCACCATCTGCCAGGTTACCTGTTGTGCCTGGATTTCAGTGCGAAGCAAAGTGGCAATTTGCTCGATTGATTCGTTTAGTTCCATTAACTCGAACTGGAGTTCCTTGTGTTTCAACAATGAGCGCATGCGTTCGATGATGGCCGCTGCCCGCTGCTCGTCCCGCTGGATATCCACCAGAATATCCGTCAATTCTGCAAGGTCAGGGGGATTTTGCCGCAGAAACAATTCCCCGGCTTCGGCGTTGCGAAGAATCGCCCCCAGTGGCTGATTGAGTTCGTGCGCCAGCGCCGCCGAGAACTGGCCCAAGGTGGACACCCGCTGTATATGGGCTAATTCGTCGCGCTGACGCTGCAACTGTTCGGAGACTCGCTTTCTTTCAGAAATGTCCATGGATACGCCACGTATAAGCTGCCGCCGACCCTCTCCGTTGCGCTCCAACTGGCCTCGTGCGGCTATCCAGCGTTCGCTTCCGTCCGCCCCGGTCAAACGGAACTCCGCTTGGAATTCCTCAGCGTCTTCCAGAGTCCGACGCAGCGCCCGTTGAACGCTATCGCGATCTTCGGGATGGATCAACTCCAGATAATGCGCTTGGCTGATGCGCTCGGAGGGGGAGGTTCCGGTTCGTTCGTGGCTGACATCGTTGGTCCATACCTCGTCCCGCAGGCTGTCCCATTCCCATAAGCCCAGCTCAGCGGCGCGGGCGGCCAGGCGCATACGCTCCTCGCTATCATGCAGATCCTGCGCAAGCTGTTGCACGCGAAACAAGTCGATGCTCAGCTCGAAGGCCATGGCCAACACCAACAGCAGGTAGACGATTGCAACGCAGGGTCCGGGCAGGATTCCGCCGACCATAAGCGCAGAGAAAGTGAATGACAGGATGATGGCGAGCAGGACAGAGCCCCCCAATACCAAAGCCTGCCGACCTTTGCCCAGCCTCCACGCGGCAAGGGTGGCGTCCACCACATAGATGAGCAACAGCACCGTGTTTAGTTGAATGAGAACCCGCCACGGATTCATCTCACCCACTGGCACCGATAGCGTTTCGCCAAGGAACGACACCGCTCTCAGGGCGTGTATCTCCAAAAAAGTGGCGTTGGGGAAGAGGGAGAAATTCAGTATCAATATCAGCACCCGCAGGCCGGTGATCAGCCACGCCAACCAAAGCCGTCCGGTCTGCAGATGCCAGCGAATGAACCAGACGACCGAAATTATTATCGTTGCCGCCGATACGTGCATCCAGCGCAACGTCGCGCCATATCCGGCAGGTGTCTGCGCATGCATCAGGACTAATTCCTGCATGGCGATTACCGCTGCCGCCACCGCGCTGATGGAGAATAAGAGGCTTGCCCAGGAATGGCGCTGGTACAGCCACACGCAAAAATGCACCCCCGCCAGGGTCAGACAAGCGGCTGCCGCCATGGACCAGATAACCGTCGTCCAGCTCATCAATCCAGAGTCTTTATTTCAAGCAATCGCTTTGCTTCTGAAAGACATTCAATGCCATTACGAAACGTCTAAAGTAAATTCTATGTGCCATAAACCGGTCGACATATCAAGGAGATTGACAATTATGCATTAGAATTGCAGATTATCTGCATGTGGATTGAAAGGCAAATCTCTGCGGTACTCGAACGGGCGTTTGCTCAGTTTCCCGCTTTGGTACTGAGCGGTGCTCGGCAGCGGGAAAACTTCGCTGGTGCGACGCCTGTTTCCCCAAGCCGATTATGTCACGCTCGACATTCCCCGCGACGCGGAAACCGCCCGGTTGGACCCTTCCGGTCTTTTGTCCGGTCGGCAGGAACCCCTGATCATCGATGAAGTGCAGTATGTCCCGGAGCTGCTGCGTTATCTGAAAATCGCCATTGATCGTGACCGAAGGCCCGGACGTTTCGTGCTGACCGGTTCCCAGGATTTCGCGTTGATGCAAGGAGTCTCGGAATCCCTGGCCGGGCGCTGCGCTGTCCTCGCGCTACCAACGCTGGCACTGGTAGAAGTGTTTCCTGAAGCCACCCTGTCGGAGACAGACACGTATTGCTGGCGCGGCGGTTTCCCGGAATTGTGGCAACGGCCTGAATTGGATCGCGAGTTGTGGTTGGGTTCTTATTTCGCCACCTATTTGGAACGTGATGTCCGGAACAGCTTGAATGTCGGCAGCCTGCGGGATTTTGACCGGTTCTTGCGGGCGGCGGCGCTGCGAGTGGGTCAGTTGCTATCGCTGGCGGAGTTGGCCCGTGATGTGGGCATCGCTCCCAATACGGCCAAAAGCTGGTTGTCGATTTTGCAGGCAAGCCGGCAAGTGTTGTTGCTGGAGCCCTATCACAGCAGCCCCGGCAAGCGCTTGATCAAAACCCCTAAAATGTACTTCGCCGATTCCGGGCTACTGCTCTACCTGCTCGGGTTTCCGAATTGGTCCGCCGTAGTCCAAAATGCCGCGTGGGGTGTTGTATGGGAGAACCTGGTGATCGGTGAAGTGTGGAAGCATTTCCTGAATGCCGGTCAGCGACCGCCGCTTTGGTTCTGGCGGACAGCTCAGGGCGAGGAATTGGACCTGCTGGTCGAGATCGGTCCGCAACAATTTCTCGCGGTGGAATGCAAAGTAACCGCCGCCGTCGAAAGACGCAACCTCAAACATTTTCGTGTCCTGGAAGACGTTTATGGGGCAGAGGCGCTCAAACGCGGGGCGGTAGTGTGTCGGACTGAACAGGCTTACCCCCTGACCGAACAGGGCAGGCTTATGGCGCTACCGCTCGGCGGAACTCAAGGCGTGTGCCGGTGGATTGCCGATAATCGTTAGGCTCTCTTGTAGAATCAAGCAGGCGCGCTAAGCCTCAGCTGATCCAAAGCCGCTGCTATTTCATCCTGCCACAGCGTCAGCAACTCCTCGTTACTGCGTTGGCGCAGGCCGTATTGCCGGTATTTCTCGAAATGATCGGAGGCCGCCCGGCCAAACGTCGCGGCCACGCGGGGATACCAGTAATTCACCGACGCCTGCACTGCCGTGGGATCGTGCCCGGTGTCCAATACTTTACGCACCCCCGCCTCGCCCAGTTCAGCGTGGCGCCTTTCGACCGGCAGAATGTCCAGTATCACATCGGCCAGGGGTTGGTAAGAACAACGGCTGGTTTCGTCCAATTGAATCACCGTGGCGCGGCCCATCAGGAAATTCATCACTACTGCATCTACCCAACCGAATAGCGGATAATGGAACACGCTGAGCCGCATATCGCCCTGCACCTGCTGGGCACTGGGATCGGCATTGCGGTCAACCCGCGCTGCCCATTGATGGGCAGACACATACAGGGTGGTGCGGGCGCGAACTGTTCCATCAGACGCAACACTTGTTCGGCGTGGTTGAACTTTTCCAGCACCATCTTGGCCGCCACCATCCGCTCCTTGAGCCCCGGCGCTTGGTTAATGCAGTCGGTAAAACCGGCCGCTCCCGCCATTTCTGAATCCACAAACACCGCCATGAAACGCATGACTTCGCCGCGATAGCGGGGCGTAGCGTTGTCGGGCGAACTTAATTTGCCGCCTGCCGCGAGATAATCGCGCAGGCTTTCTTCTTCTTGCATCTTGGATTCCTCGCAGCCGCTACTGGTCGTAATCAATGGTGATTTTGTCGGTGATCGGATAACTCTGACAGGCCAGGATATAGCCCCGCGCGATTTCATAATCTTCCAATGCGAAATTAGCGTTCATATCGACCTCGCCCTCGACCAACATCGCTCGGCAGGTGGAACAGACTCCACCTTTGCAGGCGTAAGGCAGTTCGGTGCCTTCTTTCAAGGCTGCATCGAGCAGAGTGTCAGTATTCTTCTCCAGCTGAAAACTGCTGGCCCGCCCATCCAGAATTACGGTCACCTCGCAGGTGTTATTTCCGGCAGTCTTGGCGACGGTTTCGGCTTTACGGGGGCGCTTGGGCGCTTCGCCGGTGGTGAACAGTTCGAATTTGATCTGCCGTTTATCTAAACCGTGTTCTTGCAAGGCTTCGGAGACTTGTATCATCATCGCTTGCGGACCGCAGATGAAGGCCGTGTCCACGGTTTTGATATCCAGCCAGTGCTGGAATAGTTGGGCACATTTGTCCTTGGTGAGCATGCCGTTGAACAGATCAATGTCCTGGTGTTCCCGATTCAAGATGTGGATCAGGTTAAGGCGACCGAGATGCTCGTTTTTTAAATCTTCCAGTTCCTCACGGAACATGATGCTGCTGGTGGCTTCGTTACCGTAAAACAGCGTAATCGCACTGTGTGGCTCAGCCAGTAGGGTGGTCTTGACCAAACCCAGGATCGGAGTGATGCCGCTGCCGCCAGCGAAAACAGCGTAATGTTTGCGATGGGTGGGATCCAAGGGTACGTGAAAATTACCCATGGGCGGCATCGCCTCTAAGATCTGGCCGGGTTGCAGCACTTCGTTGGCCCAAGTCGAGAATAGCCCGCCGGCGACCTTTTTGATGCCGACGCGCAGCGCTGGGTCTTGTACCGCAGCGCAAATAGAATATGAACGACGTACTTCCTCATCGTCGATACGAGTGCGGAACGTCAGATACTGACCTTGAGTGAAACGGAACGCATCTTTCAGAGAATCCGGTATGTCGAAGGTGACGACCACCGAGTCGCGCGTTTCTCGGCGCACATCGGCGACCGTCAGTGGGTAGAATTTGCTCATTGGAAGATCCTGTTCACAAACATTTGAAATAATCGAACGGTTCTAGACAGTCCCGACACTGGTAAAGCGCTTTACACGGGGTGGAGCCGAATTGGCTGACCCTGTCGGTTTCGGACGATCCGCAATGCGGGCATTGCACTGGCTCGTTACGCTGGAACCGGATAGGAGTGGGGGCGTCTGCCGCTTTGCGGCCCGGCGGCGCAATGCCGTAATC
>JAAUQA010000249.1 GCA_012032855.1 Candidatus Competibacteraceae bacterium | reverse complement strand
TCTCTGAGCAATTTTTGGTGAGCTTGTCTTCAGGGACGAACAGAAACATTGGAAACGAAAAAGCGGCGCTGAGAAACTGTACGGAAACATCATGCCGTTAAATTGACGCGCAACCTCATATACTGTTGTGGGCAAACCGGTGCAGTAGCCCCACTCAATTTTGCACCGCTATTGAATAGATATCCCATGAACTCTACTGTTATCCAGACCCATCAACTGACCAAACGCTACGGTGAATTCACGGCGGTCGACGGTGTCGACATCGAAATCCACTCCGGCGAGTGTTGGGGACTGTTAGGGCCGAACGGCGCGGGCAAGACAACCTTGTTACGATGGTGATCGGTGGTACGCCGCCGACCAGTGGTCAACTGTCGGTTCTGGGGCATCCTATTCCAGCCGAAGCGACCATCATGCGTGAGCGCATCGGCGTCGTGCCGCAGAAGGATAATCTCGATCCCGATTTCACCGTTCTCGAAAATCTGCGCACCTACGCCGGCTATTTCGGGCTCCGGGGACCAGGTTTGGAAAACCGCCTTGCGGAACTGCTGGCTTTTGCAGCCCTGGAGAGCAAGAAAGACGCCCATATCGGCACCTTGTCCGGCGGTATGCAACGCCGTTTATCTTTAGTCCGAGCCTTGGTCAACGAACCGGAGTTGTTGATTCTGGATGAGCCGACCACCGGCCTGGACCCGCAAGCGCGCCAAGTCATCTGGCAACGGTTGCGGGCGTTGCGCTCGCAAGGCATGACCCTGGTGCTTACCACCCATTACATGGAAGAGGCGCAACGACTGTGCGACCGGGTCACGGTGATGGATGACGGAAAATTATTAGATAGCGATCATCCCCAGGCGCTGACCCGTAAATACATCGAACCCCACGTTATCGAAGTGTATGGTTCGGGGTTGGGACCTTGGCATGACACGGTCGGGGAACAACTAGCGGAACGCAGTGAGCAGGTAGGGGAAACCGTGTTTTATTACGCTCACGACGAAAGCGCATTGCTGGCCGCGCTCAACCAGCAACCGCAGTTATCTTATCTGCATCGGCCCGCTAATTTGGAAGATGTGTTCGTTAAATTAACCGGTCGGGAGTTGCGTGATGGACAATGAGCTGGCGGCAATGCACCAATCCACGGTTACCGTCCGCCGCCCTCCGCCGGCTTTGCGCTGGTTGCCGGTGTGGCAGCGCAATTTTCGGGTCTGGTTCAAGCTGGCCGGACCGGCCATTCTCGGCAATTTCGGCGAACCGTTGCTGTATTTGCTGGCCTTGGGATACGGCTTGGGCAGCTTGGTGGGCACCGTACAGGAACTGCCCTATCTGGTTTTTCTGGCTTCCGGTATCGTCTGTTCCAGCACGATGGTGGCGGCGACGTTCGAGGGCATGTATTCCGCCTATACCCGGATGGAGGTGCAGAAAACTTGGGATGCAATGTTGGCGACCCCGCTCTCTATCCAGGATGTGGTGATCGGCGAGGCAATCTGGGCGGCGACCAAAAGTGTGTTCAGCGGTGCAGCTATTCTGATAGTAGCCGCTCTGCTGGGCGCGATTTCCGGTTGGCAAGCAATATTCACTTTACCGGTAATGCTATTAACCGGACTGTGTTTTGCGGCAATGGCGCTAGTGGTCACCGCATTTGCCCGCAATTACGACTTTTTTCTCTACTACTACACCTTACTGATCACGCCGATGCTGCTGATCAGCGGGGTGTTTTTCCCGTTGGAACGGATGCCGGCCATCGTTCAATGGGGGACGTATCTGTTGCCTCTGCCACATGCGGTGGATTTGGTGCGCCCGCTGATGACCGATATGCCATTACAACAGCCAGTAATCAATCTGTTGGTGTTGATCGCTTACACTACCGTGGCGTTGATCTTAGCGATTCGCTTTATCGAACGGCGCTTGTTGAATTGATCAGGACTTGCGTACGGGGGCTTGCGTCGCTCGTGCAAGAGGTGTCGACGGCCCGGACGACCGTCGTCAAGCCTACAGGGAGAGATTCACGGCGTCCTCTGGAACGAGCTGCGTAAGTCCTGTCAATGCTCAGGGTGTAGCAAGTGCCACACCCTGCTCAGTAAGCGAGCTCGCTATTCGACACTCACTTCGATGCGCCGGGCACGAGCTTGCGGACTCTTGGGTAAAGCAATCCGCAGCACGCCGTTGCGGTATTTAGCGTGGGCTTGATCCGCTTCCACGGCGGTAGGCAATGGAATTGCCCGTTCGAAACTGCCGTAGGCACGTTCCATGACATAATAACGGCCCTTGCGTTCTTCCCGCTCGGTGCGTTTTTCGCCGCGCACCACCAGATACTCGTCCACGACTTGGAGTTCGAAGTTATCCGCTTCCATGCCGGGCGCTTCCAGGTTGACCACCACTTGGTCGTCGTTCTCCGAGACTTCGGCAGCCAGTAAACCCCACCGCGAACCGCTGCGCACCATCTGCTCGTCTACGGTTTCCAGGCCTGTGCCGCTGTGTTTGGGATGAAAATGGGTAAGCGCATGAGTTGCTCTGTCCCGCAATTCATGCCATCCGTCGGATAAGGTTTCCCACGCTTGGCTCAAACCTTCCCGAATTTGATTCAATGTGCTCATGGCGTCCTCCGTCAACCGGAATCGATTCTCAATGTGACAGGAACATCACGAATAGAGGGGACGTATCGTTATACGCCCCCACTGACCAGCTTAAACGCCTTCGACTTGAATGCGACGAGGCTGTGCTTCCTCTCCCTTAGGCACGGTGACCTCCAAGACCCCATCTTTGAATTTGGCGTTGATTTTGTCGGTTTCCACCGTATCAGGCAGGGAAAAGCGCCGCATAAACGTACCGCGTACCCGTTCGACGCGTTTGTACTTGTCGCTCTCTTCCTTGCTTTCGGAAACCCGCTGTCCCTTGAGGGTCAACACGCCTTTTTCCATGGTGATATCGATATCCTTGGGCTCGACGCCGGGCACATCGGCCTGGATCACAAAGCGATCAGCTTCTTCTTTGATGTCCACTGCCGGGGCCCAATCGCTCGCCATTAAACCGCTTTCATCGTTACCGACCCGGCTGGTGTCGAACAAGCGGTTGACGTCGCGTTGTAATTGGTTCAGTAAGTTTAGGGGTTCATAACGTACAAGTGTCATAACAGCGTCCTCCGTAAAGATTATTTCAACACTCGGCCACCAGGGCCTCACAGTCTTTAGATGGGGATGGTTGCGCTGTTTTCAAGTGGAGGAAAGGCGCGGTTGTGAACAAAAAAGGGGAATAAAAAAAGGCAAGCGTCCCCCCTTTAATTTGGCTCTTCCAGATTTCTCCTGGAGACCCTAATAGCCGTGTAGGGGGCAATCTCATCCCCCGTTTTTTCCGGCGTAGAAAGGCAGAGGTAACAGTAATGCGAAGATTTACCCTTGCAGCGCTGATAGGTCTGGTATGGTTACTGGCCGGTTGCGATGAGACCGAGCAATCCTTCCAATTACCCGATGCACCAAGCTCGCCCGATACCGCAAAGATGACGGATCATATTCACACTCTTTCAGACCGACGTTCTTTCTACATGGGTTTCGCCTATCAACCCTATGACTGGAATCAGAATGCGTTCGACGAAACCGCCCGTATATTGGGCGAGAACGGCGACATAGTCGGAATCTTCTTCGACGGGTTTGTGCCCTGGCCCGAGGCCGCTGCCAAAACCAAATATCATCCCAATCAAGAGGAAGAGATTGCACGACGGCTCGCTGCGATTCAACCGCATCACAAAGTTCTGGTATCAACGAGTATTCTCGGTGGCGACCGGGTGTCGTTATCGCAATATCTCGGTGAGAACGATCTGCCGTTGCCCAGCGACTGGCAGGACCGTTCATTCGATCATCCAGAGGTTATTGCCGCCTATCTCAACTGGTGTCGTGATCTGATTAAGCGATTCAAGCCTGACTACTTCGTCTATGTCATGGAAGTCGATGCCGCTTTTGACGATGTCGACGATCCTCGTTTCAAAAAACTATATCGTGCGATTCAGCAAGTCTATCCTGTCCTCAAGCAGGACTACCCTAGCTTGCCCATCATTATCGAATTCATGCTGATGAATGATGAGGAGATGGGTAAACGGGCTGATGTGGTCGAAGCGCTCATGCCCTATACCGACTTCTATGGGGTCAGCACGTATCCCTTTTTACACGCGGGCGGTGATCCTGACGACATTGAGCGTGATTGGTTCTCGCGGGCGAGTTCGATTGCGCCGAACAAACCCTTCGCGATTATCGAGACGAATCACTTGGCTGAGGATTTCTTACATCCCACGCTGGGCGTCAAAATCCCCGGACGCGAAGGTCGCGTACTCATTCCGGGTGAAGAGTTCTGGCAGGCTGAATATGTGGATTTCCTGTTTTCCGAAGCGCAGAAAATGGACGCAGAATTCGTTATTCAGTGGACTAGCCGCGACCTGGATCAACTGGCGGAGAAATTGCGCGGAACCGGTCTACCTTACGATCCGGACATCGAACCAATGGGAAACCTTGCAAAAGATTGCGGACTTATCGACGAAAATGGTCGGGAACGGCTCGCACTTGCGGTTTGGCGTCGTTGGTTGGCGTTGCCAAGGGAACCCTTCTAAAAGAAAGTCGTCAGCAGGAGTGTCACCCAGCCCGGCAGGATGCGCTGAAGAAGGAGGCGCATCATATACGGTTTTCCCTCTCGACCGATGCGCTTCGCTAGCTCAGCGCATCCCTTCATCGTCGCAAAACTCGACCTCATACGCATCATCCAATTGCTCGACTATTGTGCCGACTTGCCCACGAACCAGTCCGCATTCCGGCAGGTCCGCATTCTGCCCGTAAAGCCCACATCCGCTGCAAATACACGCGCCTTGTGCTTATCTCGCGGGTGCTCCAGGCTCAGGCATACAACGAGTTTCTCTTGGTCAGCGATGGCATTGTCGCCTCCGGGTAGCTTCATAGTACCGAAAGCGCATCATGGCTTGGACCTAGAGAGTTGTGCTCATATTACTAATGCTAACACTCGTTCAAGCATTGAGAATTGGTTTCGTACTCGGGGAATAATCCCACCTGTCATTAACGAGAAAAAGACAAAAAAGGAAGAAAAGGGACGCTAGCCTTTATTTTGTCTCGGCTTGAATCAGTTTTAGCGGCTTGCTACTCCCCGACTCGAAAGTCGGGGAGCAGAACAACACTCAGCGATGTTTGAAATCAGGCTCGCGTTTTTCCACGAACGCGCTCATACCTTCCTTGCGATCTTCAGTAGCAAAGGTGGCGTGAAACGCCCGGCTTTCGAAGCGCAATCCTTCTTGTAAGGTGCTATTGAAGGACACATTCACCGATTCTTTGACCAGCAGCACCACGGGGCGCGATTGCTTGGCGATGATTTCAGCGGTTTTAAGCGCTTCGTCCATTAATTCGGCGACCGGCACGATACGGCTCACTAAACCGACCCGATCGGCTTCATTCACATCCATCATCGTCCGTCAGGCACATTTCCGATAGCCTTGGATTTACCCACGGCGCGCGTCAGTCGCTGCGTTCCGCCGGCACCCGGCATGGTGCCGAGTTTGATCTCGGGTTGGCCGAATTTGGCGTTATCGGCGGCGATGATGAAATCGCAGGCCATTGCCATTTC
>JAAUQA010000248.1 GCA_012032855.1 Candidatus Competibacteraceae bacterium | reverse complement strand
AGAGCGATCAGCCGAAGATCTTGACAAAAAATAAACCAGATCACCGACACCACCCAGGATTGAGAACATGACCACTGCTGTCCTTTTCATCCTTCTCTTCTCGTTCATGCTGATTCGCGTGCCCATTGCGATTTCTCTGGGTCTAGCCAGCGTGCTGACCATCATCACCTTTTCGGATGATTCCGTTGCCTCGCTGTCCGAGAAGATTTTTCACGCGATGTATCACTACACGCTGATGGCTATTCCCTTTTTCGTGTTGGCCTCAGCATTTTTGACCACCGGCGGCGTCGCGCGCCGCATGATCCGCTTCGCCGTAGACTGCGTTGGCTGGCTGCCGGGTGGATTGGCGATGGCCTCGGTAATGGCCTGTATGCTGTTCGCTGCGGTGTCGGGTTCCTCGCCCGCTACGGTGGTCGCCATCGGCTCCATCGTGATCGCGGGCATGGTGCGACAGGGCTATCCGCTGAATTTCGCTGCCGGCGTGATTTGTAATGCCGGTACCCTCGGTATTCTGATTCCGCCTTCCATCGTTATGGTGGTTTACAGTGCGGCCACCGAAGTCTCGGTGGGCCGGATGTTCATGGCCGGCGTCATCCCCGGTCTACTCATGGGCGGTCTGCTGATGCTCGCCATTTATCATCGCTGCGCGGATCAAGAAAATTGCCGGCCCGAAGAGTTTCCGGGTATGGGGCAATTAGCTAAATCAGCAGGCACGGCGTTTGGCGGGTTGTTTTTAATCGTCATCATTATGGGCGGTATTTACGGCGGTATTTTTACCCCCACCGAAGCAGCTGCCGTGTCCGCCGTTTATGCCTATATGGTCGCGGTGCTGGGTTACCGCGATCTCGGTCCCATCAAGAGCGTGCCCTGGCGTAAACCGGATGAAAACATGGGATCGGTGCTGGTGCGCAATACCGTCATGACCCTCTGGGCGCTGATCAAAAACGCCGCTTGATCCCGAAGTCAAGAAAGTGTTGGTCGATGCCGCCAAGGTCAGCATCATGTTGATGTTCATTATTGCCAACGCAATGCTGTTCGCCCATGTGCTGACCACCGAGCGTATTCCGCATGCGATTGCTGAAACCATCACCAGCTGGGGCTTAGCACCCTGGACCTTCTTGATTGTGGTCAACATCATTCTGCTGATCGCGGGCAACTTTATGGAACCGTCGGCGATCCTGCTGATCATGGCGCCTATCCTGTTCCCGATTGCCATTCGGTTGGGAATCGATCCTATCCATTTGGGCATCATCATGGTCGTTAACATGGAGATTGGCATGATCACGCCACCGGTGGGGCTCAATTTGTTTGTCACCGCAGGCGTTACCGGCATGGAACTGACTCAGGTCATCAAAGCCGCCTTACCTTGGTTGATGATCCTGCTGGGTTTTCTGGTCATCATTACCTATGTGCCGCAGGTATCCATATTCCTGCCGACCCTGCTGATGGGGCCTGAAACCGTGAACATCGCCAACTGATGAGGCCGCGGAGGATAAACCCATGAGAAATAAACCGTGGTGGTTTGCCATTGTTTTTCTGGCTGCAGCGATGGCTACCGTCGCCGACGCGGAAGAATATGTGATCCGCTTCTCCCACGTGGTTGCGCCCAATACCCCAAAAGGCAGGGCTGCAGAGCTATTTGCGCAACAAGTCAACGAACGGCTGGCGGGCAAGGTGCGGGTGGAAGTGTATCCCGATTCCGAACTGTATGAAGACGACACTGTATTGACTACGCTGCTGTTGAACAGCAGCGAGCGGCTCGCCATCATGGCAGCACCTAGTCTGTCCAAGTTTCTGCAATTCTCCGATCAGTTACAGGTGTTCGATTTGCCGTTTTTATTCCGCAACATGGACGAGGTGCACGAACTGGTCGAATCGCCCCTGATCGGCGAGATGACGGCACCGCTGGAAGAAAAAGGATTCAAAGCCTTGGCCTTTTGGGACAACGGCATGAAGGTTTTTTCCGTGCGGGGTGAAAAGCCGTTGCGGAATGTGCCGGAAGATTTTCAAGGCAAACGCTTTCGCATTCAGAACTCCGCCGTCCATGCGGCGATGATCGAGGCGCTGGGCGGTATTCCTGAACGCATGCCATTCCGGGCCGTGTATATGGGGCTGGACAAGGGCATCGTGGATGGCGAGGAAAACGCCTGGTCGAACATCTATTCGCAACAGTTCCACATGGTGCAGGATTGGATTACTGTGTCCAATCATGCCTACCTGGGCTATTTAGTGGTCGTGAGTAATCGCTTTTGGGACGGGCTTCCCGCTGACATCCGCAGCGAATTGGAGACGATCATGAAGGAGGCAACGCAAGCCAATCGTGTTTTCGCCGCCGAGAAAGCCGAACAGGATCGCCAGAAAATCGTCGACAAAGCGGGGGCTGCCAAAATCGTCGAATTGACCCCGGAACAACGGACGCAATGGCAACAAGCCACGCAATCGGCTGAACAGCAGTTCGCAGAAGCTATCGGACCGGAATTACTGCAAAAAATCCATGCGTTGCTAGGGCACTGACGCACCGCGATTCAAATCAGCACTATTCGCGTTCTTCCCTCACAGAGGATGCGGTGAGCTTGCTTACCGCATCCTCTGTAGGTTGACGCGCTGCAATTCACCAACCAGCCGTTTTTAAAGGGTGACTTAATGAGCAAACCCATCGATCTTGTTGCGGGCGCGGGCCTAAGCGATGAAACTCGCAAAAGCCGCCTACCGGCCCGGCTCGATTTACTGCAAAGTGTCTCAGGATTAATCCTGGGGCTGTTTATGTGGGGACACATGCTATTCGTGTCCTCAATTCTGCTTGGCAAAGATGCCATGTACGCTGTGACCAAGTTCTTCGAAGGGCAGTATCTCTTCGGCCAGTCTTATCCGGGCGTCGTTTCGGTGGTGGTGGCGGTGATATTCATTATTTTCATTGCCCACGCCGGGCTTGCCTTGCGCAAGTTCCCCATCAATTACCGGCAGTACAAGCTATTTCGCGGCCACATGAAAATGATGCAGCACGAAGACACTAACCTGTGGTTCGTGCAAGTGTATACCGGCTTCGCGATGTTCTTCCTGGCCTCGGTACATCTGTACATCATGTTGACCAATCCCGAGCAAATCGGTCCTTACGCGTCGGCAGACCGAGTTTGGAGCGGATTCATGTGGCCGTTGTATATTCTATTGCTGCTGGCAGTGGAGTTTCATGGTGGTATCGGCTTATACCGGCTGGCAGTCAAATGGGGTTGGTTTGAAGGCAAAAACCCCAACGAATCCCGCAAAAAACTCAAGAAAGCCAAATGGGGATTGACGATCTTTTTCCTGACCTTGGGCTTTTTAACCCTGGCAGCGTACATCAAGATCGGGATTGAACACAGTGACCGAGTCGGGGAACGCTATGTCCCGACCGGGATAGAACAACAACAGCACTAAAGGGCGACGGGTAATGAATATCATCTATACCGACGTGCTGGTGGTCGGCGGCGGACTTGCAGGCTTGCGGGCGGCCATCGGCGCCAAGCGGCGAGGTTATGAGTCGATTGTATTAAGTCTGGTGCCGCCCAAACGCTCGCACTCTGCAGCGGCGCAAGGCGGGATGCAGGCGAGCCTGGGTAACGCCATCAAGGGCGAAGGCGACAACGAAGATGTGCATTTCGAGGATACCGTGCGAGGCAGCGACTGGGGTGCCGATCAACAAGTCGTGCGCATGTTCGTCAATACCGCCCCCAAAGCGGTGCGCGAACTGACCGCCTGGGGCGTGCCCTGGAACCGAGTGGAGCGAGCGACCGGGAAGTGGTTATCAACGGTCAACGGGTGACGATCACCGAAAAAGACGCAGCACACGGATTGATCACCGCGCGGGATTTCGGCGGCACTAAGAAATGGCGCACCTGCTACACCTCGGACGGTACCGGCCACGCCATGTTGTTCGCGATGAGCGATCAGGCCATTGCGGACAGTATTCCGGTGCACGAACGGATGGAAGCGATTGCTTTGATTCATGATGGCGATCGCTGTCACGGCGCTATCGTGCGTAATCTGATCACCGGTGAATTGGTGGCTTATCTAGCGCGTGCCACGATTATCGCGACCGGCGGATTCGGGCGGATTTATCAAGTCACCACCAATGCGGTCATTAACGAGGGCATCGGTGCAGCGATCGCCCTGGAAACCGGGGTGGCCCCGCTCGGTAATATGGAAGCTGTGCAATTTCACCCTACCGGTATTTTCCCGGCGGGTATTTTGGTCACGGAAGGGTGCCGCGGCGACGGTGGCTTATTGTTGGACGGCGAGCGGCATCGGTTTATGCCCGATTACGAGCCGGAGAAGAAGGAACTGGCCTCCCGCGATGTGGTATCGCGGCGCATGGAGCAGCATATCCGGACCGGTAAGGGTGCAAAGTCCCGCTTCGGTGAGCATGTCTGGCTCGACATCACTATTCTCGGCCGCAAGCATGTGGAAAAGAATCTGCGGGAAGTGAAAGACATCTGCAATTATTTTCTCGGCATCGACCCGGCGGTGGATTTGATTCCGGTTCGCCCCGCGCAGCACTATTCCATGGGCGGCGTGCGTACCGGCTATACCGGCCAAAGTCAGGCGTTGAAGGGGTTGTTCTCCTGCGGCGAAGCAGCCTGCTGGGATATGCACGGCTTCAACCGATTAGGCGGCAATTCAGTCGCCGAAACCGTGGTTGCGGGCATGATCGTCGGTGAATTCGTGGCCGATTTCTGCGATTCTTCGGAAAGCGACATCACCATTTCCACCGCGTTGGTGCGGGAGTTCTGGGAACGGGAAAACGCCAAGATCGACGCGCTGGTCAATTCCACCGGCACCGAAGACCCCAATGCGCTGAAAGCCCGAATGCAGGCTGTGATGACTTCTAATGTGGGTATCTTCCGCACCGGCGCGGATTTGCAAGCCGCCGTCGACGAATTGCAGGAATTATTGGTGCGCAGTCGCAATATCGGACTGCGTTACAAGGTCAAGGCGTCCAATCCTGAACTGGTGACCGCTTACCGGGTGCAAAAGATGCTCAAGCTGGCCTTGTGTGTGGCTTACGGGGGCCTTGCAACGCACGGAAAGCCGTGGCGCGCATTTCCGTGAGGATTATCCGCAACGTAACGACAACGAGTGGTTAAAACGCACTCTAGCGACTTGGAAAAACGAGGACGATACTTTGCCGACCCTCAGCTACGAAGATATCGATGTCATGAATATGGAGTTGCCGCCCGGTTGGCGCGGCTATGGGGCCAAGGATTACATTGATCATCCCGATACCCCTAAACGGCAAACTCAGCTTGAAGAGATCAAAGCTTCCCTGGAGAACGCCGATCGGTTTGCAGTGCAAAACGCGCTGATGCCTTTCGATCATCTGTTGCCGGAACGTTTCCAAGGCCGTAATGAGCGGTTAGGGGAGGAATTATCATGACTGAAGCCGTCGAGCAACAAAATCGGTTGTTGAAAATCAGCATTCTGCGCTACAACCCCCAGGACCCGAACAGTCAACCGCATATGCAAACCTTCGAAATCGAAGAAGCATACGGGATGACCCTGTTCATTGCCCTGAACGAAATCCGCGAAAAGATGGATAGCTCGCTGCAGTTTGATTTCGTCTGCCGTGCCGGTATATGCGGCAGTTG
>JAAUQA010000247.1 GCA_012032855.1 Candidatus Competibacteraceae bacterium | reverse complement strand
TATAGCGACACGCCGGCAGCAGTCACAGACTATCTAGGTCTAACCAAAGGCACGGTGTCCCAAACACTATTGGTACTGCAACGTAAGAGCTATATCGATAAACAGCCGGATCTTGCTGATCGGCGAGTGGTGCATCTGATCGTCACTGCCCAGGGAAGCAAGGTATTAGAGGATATCGAAACCAATCAGCAATTCCGGCAAGCCATAACCGGACTACCAAGTGAGCAACAAGCCGCGTTTGGCTAATCACCTGACTGAATTATTGCGTCTGGTGCAAAAAAACCACGGCTCGCGCAGCTTCGGAGTTTGCCACAGTTGCCGCTTTTTCCAGCGAGAATCCACGCTAAACTACCGATGCGGGCTAACCCATGAACCGTTGACTGAGCATGACAGCGGTCAGATCTGCCGCGAACATGAATTGTCCGATGCTCTAAACCAGAACGGATAAACACAGGAGATGACATCTGTGAAAACGGTCGTTGCCATCCGCCATGTTGCCTTTGAGGATGTCGGGTCGTTTGCCGAACCGCTACGTCAACGCGATTATGAGGTCCGCTATCTGGAAGCCGGCCTGGATGATATGACGGCAATTGATCCTCTGCAGCCGGAATTGCTCATCGTGCTGGGCGGTCCCATCGGTGTTAATGACCAGGCCGAATATCCTTTCCTCAGTGACGAGCTGCGGTTGCTGGAACACCGGTTACAGCATCACCGACCTACGTTGGGTATTTGTCTAGGCAGTCAATTGATGGCCCACGCGCTAGGTGCAGTGGTTTATCCGGCAACGCAAAAAGAACTCGGCTGGGCGCCCATTGAGTTGACCGAAGCGGGGCAGGATTCCTGTTTACGTCATCTCGACTCAAGTCTGACGCCGGTATTACACTGGCACGGCGATACTTTCGATTTGCCGGAAGGCGCGCAGCGTTTGGCCTCCACCGCAATCTGCCCCAATCAGGCATTCTCTTGGGGTAGGGCTGCTTTGGCGCTGCAGTTCCACCCCGAAGTGACACCCAGTGGCTTGGAACGCTGGTTTATAGGCCATACTTTGGAAATCCACACCACGCCCGGCGTATCCGTTGATCGCTTACGGCAAGACACGGCTCGTTACGGCGCCAGCTTACAGCGCCAGGGTATCCAGCTGATCAATGATTGGTTAGACAACGTGGGGCGCGAGTGAGCCGAGCCGTCCGGTCGTTGAATTCAACGAGAATCGTGCACCCGTGCTAATACCTCTTGGGTCAGTGTGGTTATATCCTGAACCAGCGACGTTGCAAAGGATGTTCCTCCGCAGTCGGCGCAGTGGAATGACGTAATTGCTGTTCCAGCACTGACACATCGGCTTCGGCGGCATCTTCGCCACGCTGTTTGCGTTGCTCGACCCGATCCCTCAAGATGGCGGGATCGGCTGTGCAGGCCAACAACACGAAAGGCAACGCACGACTGTCTGCTAACTCACGAAAAGCCTGCCGTTGCGCCAACTGCAAAAACGTAGCATCGACCAACACCGGATAACCGGCTCCCACAATCTGCCCACAGAGCTCCTGCAAGCGCTCATAGGTTTTTGCCCCCGCATCGGCGGTGTACAAACCCTGATTTAATGTGGAATCGCTGCCTTCCAAGGGTTTGAGGCCGAATAAACGCTTACGCTCCACGTCGGAGCGAATCCGGATAGCACCCAACGTAGCTAACAACTGAGTGGTGATAGTCGATTTACCCGAACCGGAAACACCGTGGGTAATCAACAAGAACGGCTGATGGGCTTGAGTAAATTGCCGCGCCAAACGAAGGTAGGAACGACACTCTGCTTCCGCATCGGTACGTGCTGCCGAACCAAGTTCGGCTTGATTGGCCCGGATTGCGGCGATTTTAGCCCGCACCAAAGCCCGGTAGATCTGATAATAGGGCAACATAGCAAGGCCGGCATAGTCGCCGCTACACTCCAGATAGTCATTGAGTAACCGCCACGCCAGGGCCGGGGCTTGCCGGTGATGGAGGTCCATCAACAAAAAACCCAGATCGCTCATGACATCAATCCAACGAAATTCGTCGTTGAATTCAATGCAGTCGAAGACGGTAATTTGCCCGTCCTGCAGCAACATATTGCCTAGATGTAAATCACCGTGACACTCGCGAATGAAGCCACCGGTCTTACGGGCCAACAGAATAGGTTGCAGTTGCCGGTAAGCGGTAATAGTCCATTGCTCCAGTTGGTTCAACAACTGTAAATCCTCGGACGCCTCTAGCAGAGGCCGGGTCTGAGTAAAATTATCCAGCGCGGGTTGCTGAACTTGTTCCGGGCAACCGAACGGTTGCTCAGTTGGCGCGCGGGCAACGGATTCGTGAAAATCCGCCAGTTGCTTGGCTAACCTGTCGATCTGAGTTAGCTCCAGAACTCCGCTTGCTAGAGATCGGTCCAATAAGGCCGATTGCGGAAAACGGCGCATTTTTACTGCATATTCCACGGCGTTGGCGGGATCCCCGTCCAGGATAGGATTTTCCACACTGCCGCAAATCGGGATACAATCCATATAAATGTCCGGGGCGAGTCGACGGTTTAAACGCAACTCTTCTTCACAATAGATTTTTCTATGCGCCAAGCTGGTAAAATCCAGAAAACCCAGATCGAGCGGTTTCTTGATCTTGTAGGCGTAATCGCCTACCAACAGGATGTGCGAGATATGCGTTTGCAGATGTTCGACACAATCCCCTGCATGGGGATACCGCGCCGGATCGCAAAGTGCTGCCACTAATGTGGCTTGACGGTGATTAGCTGAATTTAACTTAGGTTCCACGGCCTTTATGCGCCTGATCAGCAGAAAGAAATAGGCTCGGCGGGCAAAGCGAAGCGTGCATTATAACCGTTCGCTAGGGCGGTAGGACAAATGACATTATGACTGACCCAACTTTTTCATCTCCTGATTCCGCTCAGGAGCAAGCCGAGTCAGCCGCTTTCGGCAACGATGTTCCGGGTAAACAACGCCCCGGCTTTTTCCGGGCGTTGTTTAGATTGATCACCGTCACGCTGCTCAGCGTGACGGTGTTGGGTGCCCTGGCCTTGGGCGTTTACATGCTGCATCTGGATGGTGTCATCCGCGCGCAATTCGAGGGGAAACGCTGGTCAGTGCCGGCGCGAGTGTACGCCCGACCGCTGGAATTGTTTCCCGGTCTACCCTTGAAGACCGAAGAATTAGCGCACGAATTGGAGTTGTTACGCTACCGTCAAGTGGACCGTATTGAGGGACCAGGCACCTATATCGAAAACGATGGGACCGTGGACGTTTTCCTGCGAGGGTTTGCCTTTTGGGATGGTGCCGAACAGCCTCGCCAGATCAGAGTCGCTTTTGAAGAAGAAAAGGTAGCCGACCTAGCCAGCTTGGATGGTCAGGACGATCCAAGCCTAGTGCGTATGGAACCGATCGAAATCGCCGCCATTTATCCCGACCAGCAAGAAGATCGCGTACTCGTCCAACGCCAGGAAATTCCCCCTGTACTGGTCGATACGCTGCTGGCTATGGAAGACCGTAATTTCTTCGATCATTTCGGCGTTGATCCGCGCGGTGTCATCCGTGCACTGATGGTCAACCTCAAGGCCGGTAGAACCGTACAAGGCGCCAGCACGCTGACCCAACAGTTGGTCAAGAATTATTTTCTGAGCAGCGAGCGGTCATTTCGACGCAAAATCAACGAGGCACTGATGGCTCTGTTGCTGGAGTGGCATTACAGCAAGGATGAATTGTTAGAAGCCTACTGCAATGAAATTTATTTGGGACAGGATGGCGGACGGGCGATTCACGGCATCGGCTTGGCCAGCCGCTTTTACTTCAACCGACCACTAGCGGAATTGGATTTGCACCATGTGGCGTTGATAGTCGGGCTGATTCGCGGTCCCTCTTCTTACGATCCGCGCCGCCGCCCGGAGCGCGCCAAGCAACGGCGGGCATTGGTACTGGATGTGATGGTGGAACAGGGATTAATCAGCCAAGAGGATGCGGAAATCGCCAAGCAAATGCCCTTGGATGTGGCCGCCGATCCGCCCAGAGGCGGCGTTACTCCCTATCCGTCCTTTTTGAAATTGGTGCAGCAGCAATTAACCGAAGATTATAAGAAAGAAGATTTGGAGTCAGAAGGCTTACAGATTTTCACCACCTTGGACCCCCAAGTCCAGGCAGTCGGTGAAAAAGCGGTTGTCAACGTATTGCCAAGCTTGGAAAAGAAGCGCCGCAAGACCGATGAATTGCAAGGTGCTGCGGTGGTAGTGAATACCCAAAATGGCGAAGTGATGGCAGTCGTTGGCGACCGTGACGTGCGTCGAGCCGGCTTTAATCGAGCATTGGACGCCCAACGATCCATTGGCTCATTGATCAAGCCGCTGGTTTACTTAACAGCACTGGAATACCCTACGCTGTATACTTTGGCGACCTTGTTGGACGACTCCCGACCTATCGTGCATACCAGTGGGGGAAAACGCTGGAACCCCCAAAATTACGATAAGCGCTACCACGGTCGAGTAATGCTGCGTGATGCGCTGGCCAAGTCCTATAATGTGCCGACGGTGCGCTTGGGATTGGACTTGGATGTCATCCAAGTGATTGATACTATGCGTAGGCTTGGGGTTGATCAGAATTTAAAGCCTTATCCCGCATTATTGCTGGGTGCCGTTGATCTCTCGCCGGTTCAAGTGGCCCAGATGTACGGGACACTGGCCAGTGGCGGCTACCATATTCCATTGCGGGCGATTCGTGACGTAACCACTTCCGATGGACAACCCCTGCAACGCTATCCGTTAAACGTGGAAACCGTGGTTGCTCCGGGACCGGCTTATTTGATTATCAAAGCCATGCAACGCGTCGTAGAAGCCGGCACCGCCACAGCGGTCAACAAGAAAATTCCGGAGGACATGGGGATTGCCGGCAAGACCGGAACCACGGATGATTATCGAGACAGCTGGTTCGCAGGATTCAGCGGCAATCGGTTGGCCGTGGTTTGGGTGGGACGCGATGACAACAAACCCACAGGCTTAAGCGGTTCTACCGGTGCGTTGCCGGTCTGGATAGAACTGATGAAAGATCTTAATTTACAGCCCCTGGAATTAGCACCGCCGACCGATTTGGATGAGGTCTTGATCGATCCGCGCAGTGGTTTGCGCGCTGACCGTGGCTGCCGAGGCGCGCAAAAGATGCCTTTTCTGCCGGGTTCGGCGCCGAAACGCATGGCGCCTTGCAGCGCCCGTTATGCACAGGCCCGTCAGAAAAAGAGAGAGGAGGCCGACTATTGGGCTCGCCGAAACGCGCCTACTGGGGATCAGGATACTTCGGCTAATCGGCAGTCCCGGGGTTCAAATTCTTCCGATCCCATGGGTGATTTCTTTAAAAGGTTATTGGACTAAAGGTTGTGGGTGTAATGAGCAAAACGTTTATCTTATCTTGTTGCACCGTCTCCCTACTGCTTGGGGTGACGGGCTGTGTCGTCGTACCTCCCACTCCGCAAGGCGGCGCGCCTGTCGTCGATCGCACCTTGCGCAAACCGCCTGCTCCACAGCCGGCTCCGACACGCCCGGCACTTCCCACTGCACCACCAGTGGAGGTCAATCCCTTGTCACGCCCGGATCCGATACGAGCCCAA
>JAAUQA010000246.1 GCA_012032855.1 Candidatus Competibacteraceae bacterium | reverse complement strand
AGCGCTTTGGGTCTCTTTCCGTTCATGTCCAACTCTACCCAGTCAAGCCCGATGTTGATCTGCGCGCCGGCATCCTCCAATTTGAGTAAAATAGCTTCCAAAATATCCGGGCGGGTATCCTTGATTTTGATGCGTCCCCCAGTGATCGCGGCGGCCACCAGATAGGTGCCGGTTTCGATGCGGTCGGGCAGCACCCGATAATGTGCCCCTCGCAAGGTTTCTACTCCCTCAATGATCAAGGTGTCGGTACCTGCACCGCTGACTCGTGCACCCATGGTATTCAAACATTCCGCCAAGTCGACGACTTCGGGTTCGCGTGCGGCGTTTTCGATAATCGTAGTACCTTCCGCCAGGGTAGCGGCCATCATTAGATTTTCAGTGCCGGTTACGGTTACCAAATCCATCACCAGCCGGGTTCCTTTAAGACGTTTGGCGCGGGCGTGGATGTAGCCGTTCTCCATCCATATATCAGCGCCCATGTCGGTTAGTCCCTTGATATGCAAATTCACCGGTCGGGAACCGATCGCACAACCGCCGGGCAAGGAAACCTCGGCTTGGCCGAATCGCGCGAGTAATGGGCCTAACACCAGGATTGAGGCGCGCATGGTTTTCACTAGTTCATAAGGCGCGCCGAAGTAATTAATCGTTCCGGGGTCAACCTCAATATTCATGCGTTCATCCACGACCAGATTAACGCCCATCCGGCCCAACAGCTCCATCGTGGTGGTGACATCCTGAAGATGTGGAACATTGCTAATGACGACCGGCCCATCGGCTAGTAAAGTCGCCGCTAAAATAGGTAATACGGCATTTTTCGCACCAGAAGTGCGTAGCTCTCCATGCAAGGGAATGCCGCCACGGATAATCAATTTGCTCATTAAGGATTTGGTCTTTTTTAGGATGTCCGCAAAACGTCAGGATTGTCTTTGTTGCCAGTCCGCTGGCGTGTAGGTTTTCACCGCCAAGGCGTGAATTTCTTCGTTACCCAAGCGTTCGCCTAGCGTCGCGTAAACTTGACGGTGTTGTTGCAACAGTGATTTACCGACAAAGGTTTCGCTGATCACTGTTGCTTCAAAGTGCACTCCATCATCACCACGCACTAATACTTGAGCATCGGGTAAGTTTGCTTGAATCAACTGTTCGATATCGCTTGCTTGCATTAATAAACCCCTTAAAATTAGCGAACCGCAGGCAGTAATTGCGTCAAATCAGCGACTTCGATGATCGCTTGCATTTGCAAAGGCACATGAGTGAATTGCACTGACTGCTGACGCCGCTTAGCTAGGCGCAACCATTCCACCAACAAGGCAACTCCAGAACTGTCGGAGCGGCTGATGCCTGCCAAATCAATGGTTAGGCTAGAATGATTGGGGAATAACCGTTCGGATTCCTGCCACAGGGCGACGATGGATGCAAAATTCAGCTCGCCGTGCACGGCAAAGTGAGTATCGCCGCAGTGTTCCAGACTAGCCGACATTGCTGGTTTTCCGCCTACTTCCGGTTGCGTTCAGCCAAGTCATTAATTACCGCTTCTATCCCATCGGTGCGTATCTGATCGGCGAAGGTGCTGCGGTAATTGGTGACCAAGCTAACTCCATCGACGGTCACATCATAAATCTTCCATGCCTCCTCAAGCAGATGCAGACTATAGTTGACCGGAATAGGAGCGCCCGTTTTCGGGTGGAACTCGGAACGTACTGTAACGTCCTTTGCTTCGGGTGCCAATTGTGGCATCGGTAGAAATTTAATGGTTTCGTTGGAATACTCAAGTAGCGCTTGGGAGTAAGTCCGAACCAGCAGGGTGCGAAATTCTTCGACAAAACGACTGCGTTGCTCGGCAGTGGCCTGACGCCAATATTTTCCCAGCACCCAACGAGACATGACGGTAAAATCGAAATGCGGCAATACGATTTCGTTGACCAGATCGTGAATCTGCCTCGGATCTTTCTGCAACGTAGCCCGGTTCTTACGCAAAGCATCCAACATGCGCTCAGAGGTTGTTTCAACCACAATTTGAGGAGAATCGGCAGCAATGCCGTCCAACGGATGCCATCCCAAAAGTAAAAGCAACGACACCAGAATGAGTTTTTTCATGCAGACAACCTTACGGTTTTGTTGCGAACAGCTGCTAAGTCTAACAGATTAGCGGGTAACCCGGCGCGTTTACGGTCACCGGATTATTTGTCCTCCGAAGCCATGCTTGTGAACAAGCGTCCAACCAGTTTCTCCAACACCAGGGCCGACTGAGTTAACTTGATGCGGTCGCCTTCCTGTAGATAATCGTCCATACCGCCCGGTTCCAGACCGACGTACTGCTCGCCTAACAGCCCCGAAGTCAGGATGCTGGCACTGGAATCCGTCGGTAATTGATAGCTGGGATCGACTGACAGGCGCACCACGGCTTCGTAAGTTTGAGTGTCGATATCGATACTCACCACCCGGCCTATGCGCACGCCTGCCAGGGTAACCGGTGCCCGCACTTTAAGGCCGCCGATGTTATCGAAATGAGCGTTTACCACATAGCCTTGACCATTGCCCAGGTCGCGAATATTACTGACTTGCATGGCCAGCATGAAAAACGCCGCCAAACCTAACACCGCGAACAATCCGACTGTCAGCTCCAACGTTTTTGTGGTGGACATAGCGACTAATCTCCGAACATTAAGGCGGTCAATACGAAATCTAATCCCAGCACGGCCAACGAAGTGTTAACTACGGTGCGGGTCGTGGCGCGACCGATGCCTTCCGAGGTGGGTACGGCGTCATAGCCTTCGAAAACGGCGATCCAGTTAGCGACTAGGGCAAAACACACACTCTTGATGAGTACGCCGCTGACCACATCGTCAAACAACTCAACGCGCGCTTGCATTTGTGACCAGAACGTACCCGCATCCACACCAAGCTGTTGGACTGCCACATAGTAACCGCCCAGGATGCCGACGGCTGTGAAAATTGCCGCCAACAAGGGTAGGGCGATGAATCCGGCCAGAAAGCGCGGGGCGATGATGCGTTGCATCGGATCCACCGCCATCATTTCCATGCTGGACAATTGTTCGGTGGCTTTCATCAAGCCGATTTCGGCAGTCAATGCCGAACCCGCGCGCCCGGCATACAGCAGTGCAGATACTACCGGCCCCAGTTCCTGCACCAAAGATAAAGCCACGACCGTGCCTAGCGACGATTCGGCGCCGAAATCCACCAAATTAGTGTAACCCTGTAGAGCAAGCACCATGCCGACAAACAATCCCGATACCAGTATAATCGGCAAAGACAAGACCCCGGTGGAATAAATTTGGCCGATCACTAGGCTGGGGCGAGTGAATAGTAACGCTGCCAGCGCGCCGAGCAGGCGCAGAAAAAATAAACTGGCCCGACCCAAACGGGCTAGCCGTTCCAGTATCCAGCTTCCCAACTGTTGCAAGGTTGCTATCATCGCTGCCCCCCAGCCAGTAAATCCGTTTCATAATCACAGGCCGGATAGTGGAAGGATACGGGACCGTCGGGCAACGCCTTCATGAATTGCTGCGTCCAAGCCGATGACGAACGATCCAGGGTGGCCGGATCGGCGTGCTCAATCACTCGACCGTCGGCAATCAGGTAAATGGTGTCGGCAATCGCTGCCGTTTCGTGTACATCATGAGAAACGATGATGCTGGTCAGCCCCAACGCATCATTGAGGGTACGGATTAGTTTGACTAGCACTCCCATAGAGATGGGGTCTTGCCCGGCAAACGGCTCATCGTACATGATCATCAGCGGATCCAACGCGATGGCTCGCGCCAATGCGACACGTCGAGCCATGCCGCCGGAGAGTTCGCTGGGCATTAAGTACGCTGCCCCGCGCAAGCCTACCGACTCCAACTTCATCAATACCAGGGTGCGAAGCAGGTTTTCCGGTAACTGCGTGTGTTCCCGCAGCGGAAAAGCCACATTTTCGAATACCGAGAGATCCGTAAACAATGCACCGCTCTGGAATAGCATGCCCATTTGCTTGCGCAACCGGTACAAGTCTTGTTGGCCGAGTTCATGGATACGTTGCCCAGCGACCTCAATGCTGCCTGCGTCAGGCCGAAGCTGTCCACCAATCAAACGCAGCAAGGTAGTCTTGCCGGTGCCGCTGGGGCCCATAATGGCGGTGATTCGTCCTCGCGGAATCACGAGGTCGATGCCATCGAAAATCAGCCGTTCACCGCGGGTGAAGCTTAGTCCACGGACTGCGACGAGTATCTCTTGAGAATCTAAAGGGGGAGTTGCTATGGGCACGCTCAACATCTCCGGTCGATCAGTCGAGTTTATCGGTCATCATAAGGGTAGCGGCGTTGGATCAGGTAGATAAACAAGATAATGCCTCCCCATACGACATAGGGTAAATACCATGGACGATTCGAGGTGGCCAGCCAGCGAAAGAAAGGCGACGCTAACATGAACACAGCGAAGATTAACAGCAATATCACGGCATCGCGGCGCTGGGCCTTGCGGCGTTTTGAGGCATCGTAGGCAATCCCCGTCATAGCGAATGATCATGGTTATTATGAATGACTGACGACAGCAAACGAACCCATGAATTAACCCGGATAGCGTTGGGCGTCGAATACGATGGTTCCCGGTTTCGCGGCTGGCAAATTCAAGAGCCCGGGGTACGAACCATACAGGAGTGTCTGGAACGCGCATTAAGTGCCGTGGCCGACCATAGGGTGACTACGGTATGCGCCGGTCGCACCGATGCCGGGGTTCATAGTCTGGGCCAGGTCATACACTTTGATACCCATGCACAACGGGTATCCCGCGCTTGGGTGTTGGGAGTGAATGCCCATTTGCCGCCGGATGTCAACGTGCTCTGGGGGCAACAGGTGCCTGCCACATTTCATGCCCGCTTTTCTGCTTTAACGCGGCATTATCGTTATGTGGTTTTAAATCGGTCAGTGCGCTCGGCTTTGCAGCGCCAACGAGCAACCCGATATTATCAGCCTTTGGACGCGGAACGCATGAATGAAGCAGCCCGATATTTAGTAGGTGAGCACGATTTTAACGCGTTTCGCAGCCGGCATTGCCAAGCCGAAAACCCGGTCCGCACTGTTTACGCGCTAACCATAGTACGCCAAGGTGAGTATGTGGTTTTGGACATTGAAGCCAATGCTTTTTTGCACCATATGGTGCGCAATATTGCGGGTGTATTGCTAGCCATCGGTTGCGGCGAGCAGCCTAAACATTGGGCGCGCCAGGTGTTGGCGGGGCGTGATCGCCAGCTTGGTGGCGTCACTGCGCCGCCGGAGGGGCTTTACTTAATGAGTGTTCGATATGCGAGTATCATGCGATTGCCAAGACCCACCAATCAACATTTATCAATACCCCGCACTTGACAGGCTTTGTCGTTAAACCTATATTTGCACGTCTTTGCAGCCAAAAAGTGAATTTGTTAATTTTGGCGTCGTCGGAGTTCAGAAGCGAATGGCAACGATCAACCAGTTGGTGCGGAAACCGCGCGTAAGCAAGAGAGATAAAAGCAACGTGCCGGCCTTGGAAAGCTGTCCTCAGAAGCGAGGGGTTTGTACTCGGGTTTACACCACCACACCGAAAAAGCCCAACTCGGCCCTGCGTAAGGTTGCCCGTGTGCGGCTTACTAACGGCTTC